>CAUGNZ010000034.1 GCA_959601045.1 uncultured Collinsella sp. | reverse complement strand
ATGCGCTATTGATTCATGTTGCCGTGGATGTAGGGGGTGACCTCGGGGGAGATATGGCCGCAGCCCAGGTCGCGCAGCGCGGACTCGATGGCGGCGGGCAGCGGGGTCTTGCCCTTGTCGTCAACGGCGGTACCGCCGAGGGCGGCAATCTTGGCAACGTCTGCCGGCGCGGCCTCGATATGCATGCAGCCGCCGACGAGACGTGCGCGGACCTGGTCCAGGCCAAGGTCGTGCAGGTAGTCCTCACAGGCGCGGATTAAATCGACCTTCTCGCGCGTAAGCTCCTCGCCAGTGGGGACGCGGGTGGCAAGACATGCTCCCGCTGGCAGGTTCCAAACGGGATAGCCCCAGGCGCGCAGCAGCTCGCGCTCTTCGTCCTTGGTAAAGCCGACCTCCATGAGGGGCGAGCGCACGCCGAGCTCCTGGGCGGCGCGCATGCCGGGGCGGTAGTCGCCGCGGTCGCTTGCGTTGCTGCCGTCGATGACGGTGGGAAAGCCCAGCGACTTGGCGTGGTTGACGATGGCGGTAAAGCCGGCGCGCTTGCAGTGGTAGCAGCGGTCGGCATCGTTGCAGGCTACTTGGGGGAGCCGCAGCTGATCGACCGAAAGATTGAGCACGGGGAGCTTGAAATGCGGCCCCTCATCGGCCTGCCCGTCAACCGCCCGCTCAAACGAAGCCTGCTCGGGCGTGCCGATGAGCGGCGTGGTGAGGTGAACGAGAAGCGTGCTGGCGGGCATGATGCGGGCGCAGACTGCGGCCAAAAAGCTGCTGTCGACGCCACCGGAAAAGCCGATGGCGACGCGTCCGTATGCCAAAAGCAGCTGCTCGAGCGCTGTGAGTTTGTCCTGAAGCCCCTCTGCAGGTGCGGTGGTGTCTGAAAGCATGAATCGATCCTTGCCGTTGAGTACTCGGTCGAAAACTATAATCCTACCGAGCCGCTTGTCATAAGACTTCTATCTATGTAACGAAAGTGCAATATGCTATATACGTTATATACAAGTTTACAGGTGCGGTAAAGTTGCGGGAGTACAGCAGCGCGAAGCAATGGGGGACCGATATGATCAAGGCTGTTATTTTTGATATGGACGGAACGCTGGTCGATACCGAGCGTTTGGGTATCAAGGCGTGGAAGGCGGGCGCGGCCGAGCTGGGATTCGCGATTGATGATGCGCTGATCCATCAGTTTATCGGTCGTACGCTGCCCGATGTCATGGGCATTCTTGATGAGCATTACGACAGCAGCGAAACCGCTGAGGCAATCTATCGTCGCCATAGGGAGATTCGCGACGAGATGGTCAAGACCGATCTGGAGCTTAAGGACGGTGCCGCCGAGTGCCTCGACGAGCTGCTGGCTGCGGGCTATCACGTGGGCCTCGCGACGTCGTCGCGCCACGTTACCGCCGAGCGCAACCTTAAGACGGTCGGCCTCTTTGACAAGTTTGAGACGGTGACCTGCGGCGAGGACGTCGTACACGGCAAGCCCGACCCTGAGATGTACCTGCTCGCCTGCGAGCGCGCGGGCTTTGCTCCCGAGGAGTGCGCCGTGGTCGAGGATTCCCGCAACGGCTGCGTCTCGGGCATCACGGCCGGCTGCCACGTCTTTGCCGTTCCCGATATCGTGCCGCTGCCGCAGGACGTGGTGGATGGCTGCGAGACTGTACTCGATACGCTGTTCGATCTGCCGGCCGCGGTCAAGGCCGTGTGTTAGCGTTCGCACGCGAGTCGCCATGCCCCGCGCCCGATCCCGCGGGACGGTGACGGCAACGGCGCCTGCGTGGAGGCGCTGACGCAGTCAGCCCCTCTTATCACGCCAAGATTGCTGTTTTGGCCGATAAGAGGGGCATTGTGCTTTAAGCGACTGGGGCTGCGGCCTTGGTAAGGAGCTGGCGGAGGGTTATGACGCTACAAGTTACTCCAGGAGCCAGTCGATCACGTTGCGCTTGCGGACTCCTTCGTAGTTCGCGTCCGCAAACAGCGTGTCGAGCGTAAGAAGCGTCTTGGGGTAGTTGTCTCGGACTTTCTTAAAGGGGGCCAACTCTCGATTGAGGGTAGTTTCGTCGAGCGTTGTGGCTGAAACCTGAAAATAGGCTGTCTCGTCTGACTTTAGGGCAACAAAATCGATTTCCCCGCCGTCGATATCGCCCACGTAGACGTCGTATCCACGGCGTAGGAGCTCGAGATAAACAACATTTTCGAGGATATGGCCGATATCGCTGCTTTGGGTTTTGACGAGAGCGCCTCTAAGTCCAAGGTCAACGGCGTAGTATTTGCCGTTTGTTGAAAGAAGGTGCCGACCGCGTACGTTATAGCGCGGAGCAAAGTACAACACAAGGCTGTCTGTTAAGCCTTTGAGGTACTTGGCTACGGTTTTCTGGTCGGTTTTGTTGCCGTTGGACGAGAGCGTGTCGGAGATTTTTTTAATCGAGATCCGGTTTCCAATGCTATGGAGTAGGAACTTGGTGATATCGCGCAGGGTCGGGACGTCCGAGACCTTCAGGCGTTCGATAACGTCGCGTATGACGATGGTATCGTAGAGGCTCATAAGATAATCGCGCGCCTGGGGTCCCTGAATACCCGTCTCGGCGATAAAAGGAAAAGAGCCCCGGGTGATGTACTCGTCAAACAACTGCGCGGGAACCTTTCCATCATTGGTTTTTGCCGAGCAAAACTCTTTAAAGGATAGGGGCAGCATCTTGAGCTCTACGTAGCGGCCGGAGAGCAAAGTTGCCAGCTCGCTCGAGAGCAGATAAGCGTTGGAACCGGTTATGTAGAGGTCGACATTGTCCTTGATAAAAAGACTGTCGACGGCTTTTTCGAAATGCTCGACGTGCTGTATCTCGTCCAGAAAAACGTAGTTCATCTTATCGGGGACGAGTCTGGCGGAAATGTAGTCGTAGAGTGCTCTATACGACGTAAGCGACTCGAACTCCAGGTCTTCAAAGTTGAGGGATATAACCTGGTCGCCTGTGATTCCATGATCGCGCAGGTAGCTACGGTAGATTTCGAATAGCTTTGATTTGCCGGACCTTCGCACGCCCGAAACGACCTTGATGACGTGCGAGTCTTTCCACGAAATGAGCCAGTCGAGGTACTGTTTGCGATCAATCAGATTCATGAAACCCCTTTCTTGGCGAGAAAAAACTGGAGCAAAATCAATACTTATAGGAAATATCTAAAAATATGGAATTGAGTCTATTTTAACAAAAAAGTTAATGAAAAATGGATTACATTCCATAAATATCCGTAGCCGCAGATCCGGCTAAACGGGGAGGGAACATGGGGCCAGCAAAACGCCGCAGCGGGACTGTTCCCGTTGCGGCGTTTTTTTGTTACAGGTAGGCGCCCAGGTTGATGTCGGTTATTGGGGCCGCGGATGGGCCCGTCGGGTGCTGCTCGGCCTTTTGGGTGCTCACACGCTCGAGCAAGAAGGGGCGTACGAGCTCCTGACGGTTAATGTCCTCGGTGGCCGTGGCCGTGGCCGTGGTGACGGTGCGCGCGGCGGAGCCGATGCGGACTCGTTTGGTCTTGGCGGCAGGTTTATCCTCGATTTGCTCCATGAGCAATTGAACGCCCTTGCGGCCAATTTCGTAGCCCGGCGGCGCCACGGTGGTAAGGGGAACCGACCCGCTCCATGCTAGGGGGTTGCCGTCGCAGCCGGCCACGCGGACCTGCTCGGGGACGGAGATGCCTTTGTCGACCAGCGCCGAGATAACGCCCGAGGCTAATACGTCGGTCAGACCGATGACAAAATCGGGGCGCTCGTCAGCAGGGCGCTCGGCAATCTGGGCACCGATACTGTAGCCGTCGGCTGCGGTATTCCATTCGCCGGCGTCGATGACCTCAATTTTGATATCGGGATGCAGAGCAAGTGCCTTGTGGATGCCAAGGACGCGCAGAGTGAGCTGCATGAATGCTGCTCGACCCACAACGACAATATGGCGTGCGCCGCGGGCGATGGCGAGCTCGGCGATAATGCGCCCCTGTGCCTCGTTGTCGGCGGCCACGTAGTAACCGGGTTCTGAACAATGGACGTCCAGATGGACAATCGGCACGGGCATTTTAGTCATGGCCGGGTGCCAGTCGGGGGATGCCATGGGCTGAACCATGACGCCGGACATCTGCGTGCCCATAAAGTAGCGCAGGTAATGATCCTCGAGAATATCGTCGTTATCGGCATTGGCGATGAGCAGATCGTAGCCGTGCTTGCGGGCCTCGTTGTGGGCGCCGCTGGCGATTTGGAGCGAAAAGCCGTGATCGAGACGGGGGAGCACCAGGCCAAAGGACTTGGTGGCGCCGCCCGCGAGCTGACGAGCGCTTTGGTTGGGCAGGTAGCCCAAGCGATTGATGGTCTCGTTGATGAGCTTGAGGGTCTCGGGGCGCAGCTTTTCGGGGTGGTTGAGCGCGTTGGAAACCGTGCCCAGCGAAACCCCGGCCTCGCGCGCGACGTCGCTGATTTTTACCTTTGCCATAGCGGCCCCTTTGATGCGTTTCAAGTACAAGGCAGATTGTAGCATCCCAAACCTACCAAAAAGGGACAGGTTTATTTTGGCAGGTTTTATCTGGGGAAACGCCGTTGCCAGCGCGACCACCACAAAGGGGACAGTGCACCTTTGTGGTGGTTTGGACCGGCTGGACGTGTGTGCATCGGGTGGTATCTAAGTTGAGATACCACTTCTGGTATATCAGCTTGCGCTTGCGTGAGTACAATACTCGAACGTTGTACGTCTCAGCGCCCCCTGTGCGTGGACGTCTTGCAGTCACGCGAACGAAGGGATTTATCCTATGTGCGGAATTGTCGGCTACACCGGCTCTGATATTGCAAAGAACATCCTGGTCACAGGCCTCAAGCGTATGGAGTATCGCGGCTATGACTCCTCGGGCGTCGCGCTCGAGGTGGGCGAGGGCGCCGCGGCGCACCTCGACGTCATCCGCCGCGTGGGCAAGGTCGCGGGCCTGGAGAGCGAGCTTTCCAACATTGACAGCGACGCTACCTGCGGTATCGGCCACACCCGTTGGGCCACCCACGGCAAGCCCTCCGTCGTTAACGCTCACCCCCACACCAGCTGCGACGGTCGTATCGCCATCGTTCACAACGGTATCATCGAGAACTTCGCCGAGCTGCGCGAAGAGCTGGAGGGCCGCGGCCACCACTTTAAGAGCGAGACCGATACCGAGGTCTTCGCGCATCTGATCGAAGAGGCTTATGCCGAGACGCACGACCTGATGGCCTCCGTGCGCGAGGCTTGCACCCACGTGGTCGGTGCCTATGGTCTGGCCGCCGTGTGCGCTGACGAGCCCGGCGTGATCGCCGTGGCCCGCAAGGATTCCCCGATCGTGGTCGGCGCGGGCGAGACCGGCGCCTATGTCGCCTCCGATGTCATCGCGCTCATCGACGCCACCCGCGATGTCGTGGTGCTCGAGGACGGTCAGTTTGCCAAGCTCACGCCCGCAGGCGTCGAGTACACCGACGAGGCCGGCAACGTTATCGAGCCCAAGGTCACCCACATCGACTGGGACCTGGACATGGCAGAAAAGGGCGGTTATCCCGACTTTATGCTCAAGGAAATCCACGAGCAGCCGCGCGTCGTGCGTGACACGCTGGTCGGTCGTATGACGCCGGCCGGCGAGCTCGACATCGACGAGCTGGGCCTTTCGCTCGAGGAGCTCAACGACATCGACCGCGTCTACGTGATCGCTTGCGGAACCAGCTATCACGCTGGCCTCATTGCCAAGAATCTCATTGAGGGCTGGGCTCGCATCCCCACCGAGGTGGAGGCGGCCAGCGAGTTCCGTTACCGCAACCCCATCATCACGCCGACGACGCTTGTTGTGGCCGTGTCCCAGTCGGGCGAGACGGCCGATACCCTTGCCGCCATTCGCGACGCGCGCATCAAGGGTGCCAAGGTCTTCGGCATCACCAACGTGGTGGGCAGCCCCGTGGCGCGTGAGAGCGACGGCGTCATCTACACCAAGGCCAACAAGGAGATCGCGGTCGCCTCGACCAAGAGCTTCATCGGCCAGGTCGTGAGCCTTACGCTTTTGGCCCTGCTGCTGGCGCAGGTCAAGTACCGCTTGACCACCAAGCAGGCGCGCATGCTGTTCCGCGAGCTTTCCGATACGGCCGAGCAGATCCAGTGGATTTTGGATACCCAGACCGAGTCCGTGCATGAGGCCGCCCTGCTGTGCAAGGACGCGCAGTCGGCGCTGTTCGTGGGCCGTGGCATGGGTGCCGCTATCTCCTACGAGGGCGCGCTCAAGCTCAAGGAGGTCAGCTACCTGCACGCCGAGGCCTACGCCGCCGGCGAGATGAAGCACGGCCCCATCGCCCTGATCGACCCGGGCTTCCCTGTTATCGCCGTGGCAACCAAGAGCGCAACGTACGATAAGACGGTGTCGAATCTCATGGAGTGCAAGGCTCGCGGCGCCAAGGTCATCGTCGTTGCTACCGAGGGCGACGAGGAAATCAACAAGATTGCCGACTGCATCATTCGCGTGCCGGCCGTCCGCGACGTGTTCAGCCCCATCACGGCGAGCGTCCCGCTGCAGCTGCTCGCCCGCGAGGTCGCCATCCTGCGCGGTTGCGACGTTGACCAGCCCCGTAACCTGGCAAAAAGCGTCACTGTCGAGTAGTTGGTTCCGCCGTTCTAGCGACCAAGGCCCGGCTCCGCGTCATCAGACGGAGCCGGGCCTTTTTGTGCGGAGAAACCACCACAAAGGTGCCTGTCCCCTTTGTGGTGGTTTTGGCAGGTTAGCGGAGCTTACTGGTCTCGAAGTACTCGGGGAACTGGTCCAGAACCTCGGTTTGGTTGCGGAACATCATGTGCAGGTGCTTGCTGACCAAAAAGCTCGCTTCGATGGGGTCGCGACCGGCGATAGCGCGGCGAATCTGCTTGTGCTCGTTCACGATGTCCTGATTGTCGAGAACCTGCGTGGCGGCGCGCAGCCAGCGGAAGCGCTCCAGGTCGGCATTGGTCTCTTCGAGCCACGACCAAACGGTGCTGCGACATGCGATGCTAAAAATCATGTGATGCATGAGGTTGTCGCTCAAAAAGAAGCCGATGCGATCCTCTTCGGCCATGGCCTTTTCCTGCAGCACGATGGCGCGGTCGAGCTGCTCGATGCCGGCCGACGTGGCTCGCGCACAGCACTCCACAATCACCTGCTTTTCCAGATGTTCGCGGATGTAGCAGGCACTCTCGGCAAGGGTGAGGTTGATGGGTGAGACGTAGGTGCCGCTCTGGGGCACGGTGCGCACCAGGCCTTCCTGCGCCAAGCGAACCAAAGCCTCGCGCACGGGCGTGCGCCCCATATCCAGGTCGTCGCAAAGTTGCTTGACGCCCAGCTTTTCGCCCGGCTTGTAGTCCAGGTAGACGATTTTGCGTCGAATGGTGTGGTAGGACTGGTCCTGTAGGCTCGTTTCCTGCTCGCCGACGTGCATCGATTCTTCCATAGCGCCTCGCAACTGTTCTATCAAACTCATATGTCAGTTGTTAATTATGCCGCGAATCAGCTCTCCGCGGTGGGTAATTCGGCTGTTGCCTGAGAACTATTGCGGCATCTTAGTCTGTGTTTGCGCAAGGCTGCGCTCAATGTTGCCGTATCATAAGCCGTCGCAAACGTGAAATAGAAAGAAGGAATCCCATATGCAACTGGCAAATATCGTACGCGAGCGCTGGAAAGGCGTTTTGTTCTGCCTGATCATCGCCATCCCCGCGACGTTGCTCGGCAAACAAATTGAGGTGGTCGGCGGTCCGGTATTCGCCATCCTCTTTGGCATGGTCCTGGCGCTCGTCTTTCCCAAGAATCGTCGCGAACAGCTCGCCGCCGGCGTCACCTATACGTCTAAAAAAGTCTTGCAGTACGCGGTAATCCTGCTTGGCTTTGGCATGAACCTCTCGCAGATTCTGTCCAAGGGCGCCCAGTCGCTGCCGATTATCGTGGCGACAATCTCGACTTCGCTTGTCATTGCCTTTGTGCTCTGCCGCGTCATGAACGTGCCGAGTAAGATCGCGACGCTTGTGGGTGTGGGCTCGTCGATTTGCGGCGGTTCTGCCATCGCCGCGACCGCGCCCGTCATCGATGCCGACGATCGCGAGATTGCCCAGGCCATTTCGGTCATCTTCCTGTTTAACGTTATCGCGGCGCTCGTGTTTCCGACGCTCGGCGGTATGCTCGGGCTGACAGACGAGGGCTTTGGCCTGTTTGCCGGCACCGCCATCAACGACACCTCGTCCGTAACGGCTGCGGCGAGTGCTTGGGACAGTATGCATCCCGGTGCCAATGTGCTCGAGAGCGCCACGGTGGTCAAGCTCACCAGGACGCTGGCCATTATTCCCATCACGTTGGTCCTCGCATGCTGGCAGATGCATCTGGCGCGTAAGGCCGGCGGCGACGCCAAAAGCACGTTTTCGCTTAAACGCGCGTTTCCCATGTTCGTCCTGTTCTTTGTGCTGGCAAGCGTGGTCACCACGGTGTTTCAGCTTCCCACGTTCATTACGGCGCCCATCAAGGAGCTTTCGAAGTTCTTTATCGTGATGGCCATGGCGGCTATTGGCTTTAATACCGATATCGTCGAGCTGGTCAAAAAGGGCGGCAAGCCCATCGCGCTGGGCTTTTGCTGCTGGATTGGCATTGCGTGCATGAGCTTGGGAATGCAGCACGTGCTGGGAATCTGGTAGAGAAGTAGCTTATTCGCGTGCTGGTTGCTGGTTGCTGGTGAGCGCAAGCCTGCGGTGGAGCGATAGGAGCTCTTGCGGGTATGGCTTGTCCGCAGGTTTATAAGTCCCGAAGAGCTCTTATCGCCCCGCCAGGATGGCGATGCGGGGCAACACCTATACTCGCAGGACGGCGCTTTCTGCCCTATAGTGTTTGGTGAGCAATATCGTTCAATTTTGAAACACTCGGTCGTGCGACCGTCGGCGGTTGCACGTCGCCGCGGACAGGGGCAAATCATGGATAGCGATGCCAAGCTGAACATCTTGACCGAGGCCCTGGCTGCTGCCGGGGCCTCGGCATTGGCAATCGATGCGCGTGGGGACGTCGCGATTTCGACCATGAATGACGCGGCGCTTGAGCGGGATGTGGCGGCTTTTGTCGCTGAGCGCCTCGACCGTATAGGAGACGGCGCGCGTCTGGTTATGGGGCGTGCGGGTACGCGCCTGAGCCTGACCGTTCGCCCCACCGACAAAGAGGGCGGGGGCCTTTGGGTCGTCGTGGTCCGCGAGGTGCGCGGCGCCGCGGTACATGCGGGCATCGAGTGGCTCAACGCCGACGAAGTTGAGGCCCGCTACGAATCGAGCGCGTACGGCATCGTTGAGGGGGCGGCCTCGGTAGCTGTGCCGGTCGCCGAGAGCTACGCGCGCGGCGTTCCCCTTATGCTCGAGGGCGAGCTGGGAGCGGGTCAGGTCGAGATTGCCATGCGCCTCTATCTGGACGGTCCTTTTGTCGATCAGCCCTTTGTTGCCGTTGCGCTCGATGAGCTAACGGATCGCGGCTGGCGCCATCTGCTCAAAAGCGCCGAATCGCCGTTGTTCCAAACGGGGCTGACACTTTGCATTGAGGGCTGGAACACGGTTGGCCCCCAGCGTCTCCGCGAGCTCGTTTCCACGATGGCCGACACCGCGTTGGCGACGCGCTGCCATGTGGTGCTGACGGCGAATGACATGCCGGGCGGCAGCGAAAGTGATCAAGCCGCCTTTGTGACCGAGCGCTTCGCCTGTGCGGTGAGCGTGGCGCCGGCAATCGTCGAGCAGGGAGCCACGTCGCAAAAGATTGCGCGCTATTTGGAATATCTCGCTGGTGCATTTGGGACGGCAGCGCCCACGCTGTCTGCCGCGGCGACGAAGGCGCTCGATGCTTACCGCTGGCCGCGCAATTATCTGCAGCTCCGCGAGGTCTCGGAACGACTGTATATATTGGTGGGGGCGGGCACGGTGGACCGTGCTGTGGCGGAGGAAGTGCTCGCCCAAGAGGACGTGATTAAAACCGCAACCTTTGGCGCCCCGACACTCGAAAGCGACCTGTATATCCTGCGACCGCTGGCCGATACCGAGCGAGATATCGCGCATCTGGTTGTAGATCATCTCCACGGCAACCGAACCCGTGCGGCGGAGGTGCTGGGCATAAGCCGTACAACGCTGTGGCGCTTGCTGAAGGACGATGACCGTTGAGCGAGGCGCCCGTGACCGCGCGCGACGCGTGTGCTACAGTCCAAAGCGTTATTGTTTCGATTTGGTTACGGCGTGCGAGGGCATATGGCTGAGACTTCAAAACCGAGCCGCAGAAGGCGGAGTGCCGCGCCGGTCAACCGACGCACAACATCGGTGACGTGGGGTAAACACGCCTCGGGGTTTGACGGCTCGTTCAAGCGCACTAAATACGGCTATCCTTCGACAGGTGCCCGCTTGGCAATGCAGGCAGAGTCCTCGCTGTGGGGCCGCAAACGCGTGGTGGGCTCAAAGCTCAAGCACGACGGCACGCTCGGCTACATCAGCCGCGGGGCGGCTCGCCGCAGGGGGCTCAATCCTGCTGGTTGGCATCGTTATGTGCCGATCGCGGTCGTCGTTGCAGTGATCGTCATCGCACTCGCTGCGCTTGGCTACGCCGGCGGTGGCGCCAACTTGGACGCGGTGTTTAAATCGCCCGAGCTCGCGCATGCAGGCACAGAAGTTGTCGAGGGCGCTCAGACCCAGACGGGCGTCGCACCCCAGCGCGGCATCGTCGCGGCGGCCTCCACCATCGCCGACGCTCAAAAGGACGAGGGCGAACAGGGCGACGGCGCCGAAACGACCCACACGAACGAAACGACGACAACTCCATCGGCAAGATAAGTTGCGAGTGGGGTGGCTAAAATAGCCCCGTCCCAAATTAGCTACCCCTATGACGCTCCTGGGTTACCTTACGTAGACGACGTTGTCGCGGCGGGGTTTGGGCTCGGGTAGCGTGTCCTCGGCATAGCCCAGAATGCAGTGACCGACACCGCGCAGGCTGCCGTCGGCGGGCAGGCTCCAGCTGGCCAGCAGTTCCAGGCCCTCGGGTGAGTCAAAGACCTCATGCGCGCGGTGAATCCAGCATGAATCGACACCCAGTGCATAGGCGGCGTTGAGCAAGTTGCCCATGGCGAGCGAGCCGTCTTCCAGATGCGTGGGCACGTTGCGGTCGACCAGCACCACCACAACGGTCTTGGCGCCATAGAAGGGGTCGCCGTTGCTGCCCATGACCTGGGCGTTGAGCCGTGAGAGACGCTCGACGGTCGCGGGGTCGGTGACGGCGACAAACGTCACCGGTTGGCGGCCCATGCCGCTCGGTGCATATTGGCCGGCTTCGATAATGCGTGCAAGCTTTTCGGCCTCGACGGGACGATCGCTGTATTTGCGGCAGCTGCGGCGGTGGATGAGTGCTTCGATAGTCTCCATGGTGTCTCCTTGCGGTGGCGTTGCAGATGCCCCGTTCATACCCGTCGGGCTCAAACGATAGACGGTCAATTGCCCGGCCAAAAGGGTAGATTCCAATTGGAAAAGTAGGTTTGCATAAAAGTACCTTCAGAATGTGACAAACAAATGGGATGGTTAAACGTTTTATCCCGTCTACCCTGCGGTTTTTTACCACTTGCCTAAATGACGAACGCATAACCTCTGATAAAGGTTTTACTAAAGGAGTACCAACGTTTATCAATGCGCCGTGGTGGCGCCGGGCCAGGAGGTAACATCATGTTCCAGGCTGGAGATGTCGTCGAGACCGACTTCGAAGGATTTCTGAAGCTGCTGCGTTCCAAGACGCGCGCTTTTGTGACGATTGATGATCACGAGTACTACATCACGCACACCGATGGCTATTGGCGTGTTCAGGATTGCGAGGCCCTCAACGATAAGGGCCACTTTACTGACTGCTCCGAGCTGGTCAACACGGTCTGCGAGGTCGTCGAACTGCCGTGGATCTGTGGCAAGAGCCTGCACGACAGCTTCTCGGGCGCCACGGTCTACGAGGCCGTCGCTGCGTAACAGCCAACAATCGATATTTTCTTGCAACCGCCGGCGCCGCCCCCGCGCCGGCGGTCTTTTTTGTCGACATGTTGTTATGGGTCGCACGTCTTGCACGGCCGCCCTTGACGATAGTCAAAACTCGGACTAACCTGAAACCCTAATTAGTCAAAACTCGGACTATCGAATGGCGGGAGAGATGAATAGTACAGTTAGCCCGGTCGATTTCGACCGGATGCTCAACGGGCTTGTCCGTATCTATTCGGAGTTCGCGCGCACCTGCGGTCTTTCGGATTGCGCCTACTGGATGCTCGTCGACACGAGTGCAGCGGGTGGAAGCGTTGCCGTGAGTCGGCTGACGAGTGAATGGTTCTACAGCAAACAGACCATCAATTCGGCGATCAAGACGCTTAGGGCGCGAGGGCTCGCGACGTTGGAGTTTGCCGAGGGCAGTCGTAAGAACAAGGTTGTGCGACTGACCGAAGAAGGCGTGCAGTTTGCCAAGCACTACGCGTTGCCGGCGCAAAAGGCCGAGCAGCAGGCATTCGAGGCGCTCGAGCCGTGGGAACAGCGCGAGATCATGCGCTTGGTCGGTAAGTTTTCCCATGTTCTTAACGAAGAGTGCGAGGCATTTAAACGGCAAGTTGCCGCCGAGAACGAGGCTGACGATAAGGGCGAGGGGGAGACATGCGACTCTTAATGAGGTTTATGAGGCCGTACCGCGGTCTGATCGCGGTGACGCTGCTGGTGCTGCTAATCGACAACGTCGGTACGCTGCTCGTGCCCACGATGTTGGCGAACATGGTCAACACGGGCATCACGACGGGCGACGTCGATTACATCTTGCGCAACGGTCTGTACATGCTCATCGCGACCGGCATGGCCAGCGGCGGCGCGGTGCTGGGCTGCTATCTTTCGGCCCGTCTGGCGGCCAATGTGGCCTGCGACATCCGCAACGCCGTCTACGATAAGTCGCTCGAGCTGTCCGCCAGCGACTTTGAGCGCTTTGGCACGGGTTCGATGATCACGCGCTCGCTCAACGACATCAACGTGATCCAGCAAGCGATCCTGCAGACGATTCAGCTGGTGCTGCCGGTACCGTTCTTGGCCGTGGCGGGCATCATCTTTGCCTGGTTTATCGATCCTGCCATGGGCACGCTGCTGGGCGTGGTCGTTGCGATCGTGCTGGTGGCGGCGGTCTTTACCGTTGCCAACGCCGCGCCGATCTTTATGCGCCTGCAGAGCTTTATCGACCGCATGAACGTGGTGCTGCGCGAGAACATCGTGGGCGTGCGCGTCATCCGCGCATTTAACAAGGAGCGCCACGAGGAGCAGCGCCTGGACGAGGTGTTTAGCGATTACGCGGCCAACGCCATCAAGGTCAACCACCTGTTTGTGGGTCTCGACAGCTCCAGCTTCTTTTTGATGAACATCGCCGAGGTGGCGGTGCTGTGGGTGGGCGGCAACCGCGTGGGCGTCCATGCCATGCAAATCGGCAGCATTTCGGCCGTGCTGGAGTACGCGATTCTGATCCTGTTCTTTGTGATGATGGCGCAGATGGTGGTGCTGACGCTTCCGCGCGCCGCGGCGTGCCTCAACCGTGCGCAACAGGTGCTCGAGATCGAGCCGAGCATCGTGGACGGTAAGGCTACGCTGGGCGACGGGGCGCCTGAGTCCGCAGGCGGGGCCGACGTGGTGGCCGTGTTCGATCACATGTCGTTCCGTTTTGACGATGCCGACGAGGACACCCTGTGCAACCTGAGTTTTGCCTGCCGCCGCGGACAGACGACCGCGATCGTGGGCTCAACGGGCTCGGGCAAGTCAACGGTGGCCAAGCTCTTGCTTCGCTTCCACGATGCCACGAAGGGCGCCATTCGCCTGAACGGCGTCGACCTGCGCGACCTTTCGCAAGACGACATCCGCGGGCGTATCGCCTATGTGCCGCAGAAGGCATGGCTGTTCTCGGGTACGGTGGCGAGCAACCTGCGCTTTGGTAACGAGGGTGCGACCGAGGCTGACATGCTCCATGCGCTGGAGGTTGCCCAGAGCACCTTTGTGCTCGACCAGCCGCAGGGGCTCGATACGCCGGTGGCCCAGGGCGGCACGAACTTCTCGGGTGGTCAGCGCCAGCGCCTGGCGATTGCCCGCGCACTCATGAAGCATGCCGATCTGTATATCTTCGACGACAGTTTTTCGGCCCTGGACTTTAAGACCGATGCGGCGCTGCGCCATGCGCTGCAGGACGAGACGTGCGATGCCGCGGTGCTCATCATCGCCCAGCGCATCTCGACTATTTTGCATGCCGATCAGATCGTGGTGCTCAAAGACGGCGAGATCGTGGGCCTAGGCACGCACGACGAGCTCATGGAAACCTGCGAGGTGTACCGCGCTATCGCGGAATCGCAGATGAAGGGAGGTGAGTAGTATGACCGAGGAGCTCAAGAAGCAGGGAATTGCCGATGACGCCGCGGTTGCAGAGACAGTCGAGGAGGCGGGCGCCACGCCCGGCCTGGACGAAGCCGCCAGGGCTGCGGCCGAGCGCGAGGCTCGCCGCCAGGCACTCTACGAGGAAAACGAGCGCGCCGAGGACGAGCGCGCCCGCGCTGAGGCAGAGCGCATGCGCGACGTTGACGACGGGGACGAGGACGAGACGCCCCGCGACACCTGGGCGACGGTGCGCCGCCTGTGGAGCGAGGCCGCCGGCGACCATTGGCGCTTCTATATCGTGTTCGCGAGCATTGTGTTCTATGCCATCTTTAACACCGCTGCACCGGCATATAGTGCTCGCGTGATCGATGAGCTGTGGGGGCACATGAAGTTGGCGTTTGCCAACAACACTACCTTCAGCATTACCTGGGAGAACTGCGGCAGGACCATCTTCATCTACTTTATGATTTGGACGGCTGCTGCCTCGTTCTACGCGCTCCAGAGCTTTTTGATGTCGAGCGTGGCCGAACGCCTCAACCTGCGCCTACGCAACCGCATCGCACAAAAGCTCAACCGTCTGCCGCTTGCCTACTTTGACGCGCATCGTCCCGGCGAGGTCGTCAGCCGTGCGACCAACGACTTGGACAAGATGTCCGAGAGCATGCAGCGCGGCTTGCTGCAGCTGCTGGTGTCGATCGGTACCGTGGTGGGCGCCGTGAGCGTGATGTTCGTGTTTAGCGTGCCGCTCACGCTCGTCTTTTTGTTCTTTACGGCGCTTTCGCTGCTGGTGACGAAGGTCGTGTCGCGCCGCACGCACGATGTGACGGGCGAGCGCCAGGAGTGGGTGTCCAAGATTACGAGCGCGGTCGAGGAGGGCTACTCGGGCCGTCTGGTGATTCGTGCGTTTAACCGCGAGCACCAGAGCTCTGTCGAGGTGCACGAGGCTTCGAAGGAGCTGGCGCGCGTGAGCACCAAGGCCGACTTTATGATTAACGCCGTCGGTCCCGCGGTGCGCTTTATCGGCCGCTTGGCGCAGATCGTGATTGCGCTTGTGGGCTGCAGCATGTTGGTTGCCGGGCATATGACCGTCGGCGTGTTCCAGGCGTTCTTCCAGTTTATCTACGAGGCGTCCGAGCCCATGACGCAGCTGTCGTTTACCTTTAACTCGCTGCAGAGCGCGCTGGCGAGTGCGGAGCGCGTGTTCGACCTGCTCGACGAGTCCGAGATGGAAGCCGATCCGCTGCCGGCGGTCGCCGCCAAGCTGCCGGGTCGCATTGAGGGCCGCGTCGCTTTTGAGCACGTGCGCTTTGGCTATGCGCCCGACAAGCCGCTCATGCGCGACGTGTCGTTTACCGCCGAGCCGGGCCAGAAGATTGCCGTGGTGGGAACCACGGGCGCAGGCAAGACGACGCTCATCAACCTGCTCATGCGCTTTTACGAGATCGACGGCGGCCGTATTACGCTTGACGGTGTGGATACGCGCCTCATGGACCGCGGCGAGCTACGGCAGCAGTTTGGCATGGTGCTACAGGACGCCTGGCTGTTCGACGGCACGATTGCCGAGAACATCGCCTACGGCTGCCCCGAGGCAACGCGCGAGGAGATTGCTGCGGCCGCTCGCGCCGCCCAGGTCGACTTCTTTGTGCGCACCATGCCTCAGGGCTACGACACGCGCGTAGCCAACGATGCCGAAAGCATCAGCCAGGGCCAGCGTCAGCTGCTAACCATCGCACGCGTGCTGCTCAACAACCCGGCGATTCTCATCCTGGACGAGGCGACGTCGAGCGTGGATACGCGCACCGAGCTTGCCATCGGCCGCGCCATGGACGCACTTATGCGTGGGCGCACAAGTTTTGTGATCGCGCATCGCCTGTCGACGATCGTGGATGCCGACCTGATTCTGGTCATGGATCACGGCAATATCATCGAGCAGGGCACGCATAAGGAGCTGCTGGCAGTCGAGGGCGCCTACGCCGACCTCTATCTGAGCCAGTTCGCATAATGTGACAAAGGAATAGTCCCTTTGTCACATCAGGAATAAGGCGCGCCGGGGATGGATTCCCTGGCGCGCCTTTGCGTTGGCGTCGATGTTGTCGGCGGCCGTCCGCTTTTAGCGTTCGTCCACGAGTTTGGCGACGAGGGCCTTAAGCTCGGCCACCTCTTGCTCGAGCTCTTTGACCCGGCGTGCGTTCTCGGTGATGCCTTGGCGGTTGAGGGCGCTTTGCTCGGCTGCGTCGTCGGGCATGTACTCGCGATGCTGCTTGGCGTCGAAGGTCTCCTTGAACACGCGGCAGCCGTTGCGTTTGATAATGCGGCCGGGCACGCCCACGACGGTGCAGTTGTCGGGCACGTCTTTGACGACAACCGAGTTGCCGCCGATTTTGACGTTGTTGCCAATGCGAATGTTGCCGAGCACCTTGGCGCCTGTGCCCACGGTGACGTTGTTGCCCAGGGTGGGGTGGCGCTTGCCGGTCTCGTTGCCGGTGCCGCCAAGTGTGACGCCCTGATAGAGCACGCAGTTGTCGCCCACAATGGCGGTTTCGCCGATGACAACGCCCATGGCGTGGTCGATAAAGAAATGCTTGCCGATCTGTGCGGCAGGATGAATCTCGACGCCAGTGATATGGCGGGTGATTTGCGAGAGCACGCGGGCGAGCGAGCGATGTCCATGTTCCCACAGCCAGTGCTCGGGCACGTGGTTCCACTTGGCGTGCAGGCCGGGGTAAGAAAGGAAGATGACTAGGCCGTTTTGCGCGGCGGGGTCCTGTGCCTGGACGGTCTTGATGTCCTCGCGAATGGTATTGATAAAGCTCACCGGCCGCCCTCCCTTAGCGCCGCGACAATGCAATTCAATAAAGTATAGCGATTCGCTAGGGATTAGGAAGAGCAATCTTGCTCGGCTTTGCGCGACAGGTGTCAATTATGCAAACTTGCTGGTAATGAAGTCACGCTTTTGTAAGGTCGTGTGCGTTGCCGCGTCACAACCGTATACTGGTCAACTTGGACGTGTCCGCGCCCACAACTGAGAGGTTTTACTTCATGGGTTTCATCAATTTTATCGCCGAGCTGCTTAAGGATCCGCGCACCGCGATCGCCAGCTGGATCGCCGCCGGCCCGCTTATGGCCTATGGCTGCGTGTTTCTGATCATCTTTATCGAGACGGGCGTGGTGTTCTTCCCGTTCCTTCCCGGCGATTCGCTGCTGTTCGCCTCGGGCTTCTTTGCCCACAACGGCGGCTTTAACATCGTGGCTCTGCTGGCCGTCGCATGGACGGCTGCCATCTTGGGCGATCAGTGCAACTTTATGATCGGTCATTTCTTTGGCCAAAAGATCATCGCCTCGGGCAAGGTGAAGGCCATGACGCCCGAGCGCATCAAAAAGTCCGAGGACTTCCTGGACAAATGGGGCCACCTGGCCATCTTCCTGGGTCGCTTCTTCCCGTTTATCCGCACCTTTGTGCCCTTCATCGCCGGCATGGGCGGCATGCATTGGCGCAACTTTGTCATCTTTAACGTGTTGGGCGGCATTACCTGGTCGACGGTCTTCACTCTGCTGGGCTACTTCTTTGGCGGCATCCCCTTTGTGCAGGAGCACTTTGAGCTGCTGATTATCGGCATCGTCGCCGTGTCGATCATCCCGACCGTGGTCGGTCTGGTTAAGGCTAAGCTGGGCAAAAAGAACGCGTAGCTCGAGCCAGCGCGCAAACCGTGCCGTTGAGGCCCGTCACCCTTTACGGTGGCGGGCCTTTCTGCTTCGGTCAAATGAAAATACTTTACTTAGTTAAAGAAAAGCGTTTTATCAGACGCGTACGGGGAGTACAATCTCGTGCATGCGAATCGACGTGTCATCGGCTTCGATGTCGTCCGCGTGTTCCGTCCGGCTCTACGCTCCGGGCGTGTGACGTTGCGACGCGGTCGGCCCCGGTCCTTGCGTGCGGGTTCGCGAGTATGCAACTGTGTATGTAAGGAGCGACATATGACTGTCGAGAAGAAGGATATCGATTGGGGTAGCCTCGGCTTTGGCTACATGAAGACCGATTACAGCTACGAGGCTCATTGGAAGGATGGCGAGTGGGACGAGGGTGGTCTGACCACCGACCACACCCTGCATGTCTCCGAGTGCGGTGGCATCTTCCATTACTGCCAGGAGGTCTTTGAGGGCCTGAAGGCCTACACCGCCGAGGACGGCAGCATCGTCTGCTTCCGTCCCGACATGAACGCTGAGCGTATGTATAACTCTGCCCAGCGCCTCGAGATGCCCCCGTTCCCCAAGGACAAGTTTGTCGAGGCCGTCAAGCAGGTCGTTTCTGCCAACGCCGCCTGGGTTCCGCCCTTCGGCTCCGGTGCAACCCTGTACGTGCGTCCGTTTATGATCGGCTCTGGTGACGTGATCGGCGTGGCTCCCGCTCCTGAGTACACGTTCCGCATTCTCGTGACCCCGGTCGGTCCGTACTTTAAGGGTGGCCTCAAGCCCGTCAAGCTGCGCGTTTCCGAGTACGACCGCGCCGCACCGCACGGCACCGGCAACATCAAGGCCGGCCTCAACTACGCCATGTCCCTGAAGCCCACGATGGAGGCCCATCGCGAGGGCTATGCCGAGAACCTGTATCTCGACTCTGAGTCCCGCACCTATGTCGAGGAGACCGGTGGCGCTAACGTCCTGTTCGTGAAGGAGGATGGCACCCTCGTCGTTCCGCAGTCGCACACCGACTCCATCCTGCCCTCCATCACCCGCCGTTCGCTCGTTCAGGTTGCTCAGGACCTGGGCATGACCGTCGACCAGCGTCCCGTCGAGTGGGCCGAGGTCAAGGCCGGCACCTTTGTTGAGTGCGGCCTGTGCGGCACCGCTGCCGTTATCTCCCCGGTCGGCGAGATCGACAACAAGGTCTACGGTGCCGACGAGACCGTGACCTTCCCGGCTGGCTACACCGAGATCGGCCCCGTGATGAAGAAGCTCCGCGAGACCCTGACTGGTATCCAGTCCGGTGCTGTCGAGGATAAGCACAACTGGGTTTACACCGTCGCGTAAGCTGTCTTAGCTGCCCGGCCCGAGGGCGACCTTCCCTTTCGGCGCGTCCTCGGACATGAAAGAACCCCCGCTGCGCACTTCGTGCGGCGGGGGTTCTTTCGTCCTGTGGAGTGCGCCGGAAAGGAAGGTCGCCCTCGGGCCTGTGTCACCCTGGCGCTGCCGTACGGGCAATGATCAATCTGAACAAAGATGGTGCGCGGCCTTTTAGGCTGCGCATTTGTTCAAGACTTTAGTCTGCTGGCCGCGCAGCGGCCAGCTTTAAACCACCCGCTACG
>CAUGNZ010000033.1 GCA_959601045.1 uncultured Collinsella sp. | reverse complement strand
TCCGTACATGTACGGATGAATGTGGGAAGTGTTCGGATGAAGTTGCCATTCAAGGGTGCCAAAAAATTCACTGCTCCCATCAGAACTCGGTAAAGAAACCCGCAGGAGGTGATACGATTTATCATGTTTCTGTAACGTGCCTGCAAACTTCGAGAAAGCCCATATATGGACGTAACGTTCTCAACCTTCCTCGGCCAACTTGTGTCGAACCCAGTCCTTGCCGTCACCGTGATCCTCGCGCTCGGCGCCATCTTCGTCAATGGATGGACCGACGCACCCAACGCCATCGCGACCTGCGTCACTACGCGTTGCATGCCCGCCCGCGCCGCCATCCTCATGAGTGCCGCATTCAACTTCCTTGGCGTGCTCATCATGACGCACTTTAACGCGAGCGTCGCCAACACCATCTCCCATATTGTCGACTTTGGCGGAAACAGCACCATGGCGCTCGCCTGCCTGTGCGCGGCGCTGTTCTCCATCGTCGTCTACGGCGCCACAGCGTCGCGTTTTGGCATCCCCACTTCGCAAAGCCACAGCCTTATCGCCGGCCTGACCGGTGCCGCCATCGCCCTCGGCGGTGCGAGCAGCGTCAACGTCCACGAGTGGATGAAGGTCATCTACGGCCTGGCGCTCTCCATCGGCCTGGGCTTTGTCATGGGCTGGGTCCTGTGCAAGCTCGTCTCGATTCTTTTCGCCGCCGCCAACAGGCGACGTGCCAATGTCTTCTTTAAATACGCTCAGATCGCAAGCGCTGCGGCCATGAGCTTTATGCACGGCGCGCAGGATGGACAGAAGTTCATCGGCGTGCTCTTTTTAGGCGTGGCCTTTGCCAGCGGCCAGACGAGCGTCGGCGATGCCGGCATCCCCATCTGGATTATGCTGCTGTGCTCGGCCACCATGGGCATCGGCACCAGCGTGGGCGGCGAGCGCATCATCAAGTCCGTTGGCCAGAGCATGGTCAAGCTCGAAAAGTACCAGGGCTTCTCCGCCGACCTGGCGGGCGCCGCAAACCTGCTGCTTGCCACCCTTACCGGCATCCCCGTGTCCTCCACGCACATCAAGACCTGCGCCATCATGGGCGTCGGTGCCGTCAAACGCCTCTCGGCCATCAACTTCGGCGTCGTCAAGGACATGATGTTCACCTGGTTCTTCACCTTCCCCGCCTGCGGACTCATCAGCTTTGTCATGGCCAAGCTGTTCATGATGTTCATCTAGTCAAACCGAACGTCCATCCGGACCGTAACACCTCGCCCACCCGTCTTCGCCTCGAAAGGACCCACTCATGGCAAAGAAACCCGATTCGTTCTACTTTGACAACTACGTCGCCTGCGCCGACCTCGCCGTCCAGGCCGCCGAGCTGCTTACCAAGATTTTCGAGAACTTCGATCCCGCAAAGATTCACGATATGCTCGACAAGATGCATGCGATCGAGCATGCGGCCGACAAGAAGCACCATGAGCTTGAGGACGCCCTGCTCACCGCCTTTATCACCCCGCTTGAGCGCGAGGATCTGGACCTGATGAGCTGCTCGCTCGACACCGTGCTCGACCGCATCGAGGGCGTCGTGCAGCGCGTCTACTTCACCAACATCCAGAGCATCCATCCCGATGCCATCGTGATCGCCCACAAGGTGACCGACGCCTGCCGCGCCATGAAAGACCTGATGGTCGAGCTGCCTAACTACCGCAAGTCCAAAACGCTGCGCGAGCTCGTCATCCAGATCAACACCATCGAGTCCGAGGCCGACGAGCTCTATATCAACGCCATGCGTAACCTGCACGTTAACGGCAAGGACCCGCTCGAGGTCATCGCTTGGCGTGACGTGTACGCCTTCCTGGAGTACTGCGCCGACTGCTGCGAGAATGTGGCCGATGTCGTGGATTCGATTGTCATGAAGAACAGTTAATTGGGGGTACGTGTCCCGGCGGCGAAGGGCCGGCCACGGTTTGCTTTCTCACTCCGGCTGCTTTGCAGAGTCGTTCGAAAGTAAACCGTGGCCGGCCCTTCGCCTTACGTACCACCATTGGGAACTTTGGCTGATAGATTTAGCGCGATGGGGGTTTGGCTGAAGGGACCTTTGGTATCCGTTCGGACACTTTGGCCCTTGATGAGCGTTTGGCTGATTGCTGCTTTGGGTACTCTTTGGGTTACTTTTGGTTTGTTTGATTTTTAATTTTAGGAGGGCTTGTATGTCTTATTTGGATCTGGCTCGTGGTCGGTATTCTTGTCGTTCTTTTGAGGATCGTTCTGTTGAGCAGGCTGTGGTGGATGCCATTGTTGAGGCTGGGCGTATTGCTCCTTCTGCTTGTAATAATCATCCAGCCCGTGTGATGGTGCTGGATACGCCTGAGCTGTTGGAGAAGGCTGCTGCTTGTCAGCCTCGGTTTGCTCGTGATGGGTCTATCTTTGGAGCTCCGCTTGTCTTCCTTATTTGCAGCGTTACCGATGATGCTTGGGTGCGCCCGTATGACCAGATGAATTCCAGTGAAATCGATACGTCCATCGTGTGCGACCAGATGATGATGGAGGCCACCGAGCAGGGCCTGGGAACGTGCTGGGTATGCCATTTTAAGCCTGAGGTGGCACAGGAGCAGTTCAATCTGCCCAAGGGCGTCTATCCCTATCACATGCTCGTCTGTGGCTATCCCGCCGACCACATCGCCGATCCCGAGCGTCGCGAGGCCCGCACTATTCCCCTCTCCAACTTCCTCCTCAAGTAGTTTTTAGACATACCTTAAAATCTACCTTTTACCACGCGCCCTTCGCCGAGTTCTGTCCTATCGCATGCAGAGCTCGGCGTTTTGTTTCCCAACCCGTATACAGCCACAAAAAAGGAGCCCGCAGGTGCGAGCTCCTCTTAAGGACACTAGATTGTAGCTCTGATGCTAGTCCAGGTCGTCGGCGGCAAAGTTGTCGATCGGGGCGAAGGGATCGGCCACGGGGACAACCGGGTCAGCGACGGGCAGCGGCTCGGCGGGAACAGTCACCGCAGGAGAAGCGGCAGAACCGACCGGCGTGGAGGCCATGAGGTCGGCCGGGAAGGAGTTCTGGGCATCGTCCATGAAGTGCTGGATGAGCTTGAGATACTCGGCCTTGAACTCCTCACGGGAAGCCTTGAGACGATCGATTTCCTCGAGCTCGGCCTGCTTTTCGGTCAGAGCCTGGCGGATAACCTCGCGGGCCTTGGCGTCAGCCTCGTTGCGGATACGCTCAGCGTTCTCGTTGGCATCGTTGACGATGGTCTCAGCGGTCTGCTGGGCAGCGATCAGGGCAGCGGAAATCTGGCGCTCCTGAGCGGAGAAGTCAGGGGCGGGAGCAGCCACGGGGGCGGCGGGAACGGCCTGGGCGGTGGCATCCTGAGCCTGGGCAAGCTGAGCCTGTGCATCGGCAAGCTGCTGCTCGGTAGCAGTCAGACGACCCTTAAGGTCGACGATCTTAGCGAGCATAGCGTCAACCTCGGAGGACAGCGTCTCCAAGAAGACGTCGACCTCGGCGGGATCGTAGCCACGCTTGGCCTCAGAGAAAGTCTGAGCCTGGATGTCTGCAGGGGTAATAGCCATAACAAGTCTCCTTTTTCATCGCCTCGGCGCTACACGCCCGACGTAAGTTACAAAGTCAGTTCTATACGAGTATACCTATAAGAAGCTGCAGAACCAGCCTCTGCACCAACTGCAACGCAATAATCGCAACGACCGGCGAAAAATCGATACCGCCCATCGGCGGAATGAAACGACGGAACAGGTTGAGCCACGGACCGCACACGCTATCGAGCACCGCAGCAATATCCTGAAGTAAACCACCCTGCTTCATGGGAATCCACGTCATAAAGCAGTAGACGACAATGAGCGTGGAATAGAAGTTGAACAGCGTGTTGACCAGCTGGACGATAGTGTAGATGTTGATGGGAATCTCCTCGTCTTGTCTTTACTTAAGGTAGCCGTCGGCACGAAGCTTCTTGAGATCGGAATCTTTGACCTCGCAACCGGCGGGCAGCACCATGAACACGCGGTCGCCTACCTCCTTGACCGTGGCGCCCAGACCGCAGGCAAAGCCGTAAGAGAAGTCCAAGACGCGCTTGGCAACTTCGGTGCGTACGCCCACAAAAATCAGTGCGACAGGCTGCTTGGTGCGAACGCGGCGCACCACGGTCTCCACGTCGTCATAGCTCTCGGGGCGCAGGACATAGGCCGGCAGTTGCGGCGTGGCGTTGATGATATTGCTCGCATAGGCCGAGGCATCGCTCGGTGCAGGCGCGGGTGCAGCGGCGGCACGGGCGCGGGTGTTCTCGGCGTAGCTCGACGGCGTGTCATAGGCACCAGGACGATAACCGCTCGCAACACTGTCCTGCGAGCGCGAAGGCGGGTTATACGTCGTGGCATGGCGGGAGTCATCGCCGACCAGCTGACCGGAGCGCGTATACACGGCAACCGACTCAGCTTCACCGCGGCGCGTCTGACCAAGCAGGCCGTTGCTCGGCTCGTCTTGGGTGTAGAAGCCCTCGCCCGAAGCACCGCCGTAGCCGTTGCCCTGATAACTATCGTCATAGCCGTCATCGTAGCCGTAGTCGTCGTCCTGGCCATAACCCTGGTCGTAACCCTGCTGGCCGCCCAGGTGCATCTTATTTTTAATCTCGTCAAGGAAGCCCATGGTTGTGTCCTCTCGCGGTTTAGTGCAGGCGCCCCGATAATCAGTGCGCACTTCAGAGCCTTATTTTACTGCAAACTCCGGGCTAAATACTACCCTGCCCAGGCGAACGAGCGTAGAGCCCTCCTCAAGGGCAGGCTCAAAGTCCTCGCTCATGCCGCAGGAAAGCTCAGGCAGGTTCAAATCGGGATGCGCCGCCTCCAGCTCATCCCTCAGCTCACGAAGCCCCGCAAAGGTGCGGCGTGCCACATCCTTATTCCCCCGGGGCGCCATAGTCATAAGCCCCTGTACGCAAATTCCCTCAAGTTCCGCAAGCTCACCCGCGGCGGCGCGAATCTCATCGGGCGAAAAGCCTCCCTTCGACTCCTCACCACTCACATTGACCTCGATGAGCACACGCTGGGGGCCGGCGAGCTCGCCTGCCTCAATCTTGCGGACAGCACGGCTCGAGATCGCCTGTGCCAGATGCAGCGAACCCACCGAGTGAATCAGCTCGGCTGAGCTCAGCACCGCATTGATCTTATTGGTCTGCAGGTTGCCGATCATATCGAAGCGCACCTCGGGCAGCTCCGGATGCTCCGCCAGACCCGTGAGCTTGCGAACCAGCTCCTGCGGGCGGTTCTCGGCAAAATGGCGATACCCCGCTTGGATGGCGGCAACGGTCTCATCGACACCAACGGTCTTGGACACGGCAATGAGGCCCGCGGCGTCGTGGGGGCGGCCCGCGCGATCGAGCGCCGCATAAAAACGTTCCAGAATCTGCTCGCGGCGAGCGCGCATCAAGTCCAAATAGTTATCCATTGCTAATCGCCTCCGCTGACAGCCAAACAAGTAGTCCCATGCTAACGCAAGAGCGCGGTCCCGCATGTGCAAGGCCGCGCTCACTTAGGTATTTACAATCTTTCGACGAACGGGGTCACTTACTCCTCGTCGTCCTCGCCATCGTCCTCGTCCTCAAGATGATCGAGCAGGTAGCGAAGACCCTCGCTGACCTCGTTGGCGGGCACCTTGGCAACGTAACGCGCGTCGACGGCGGGCCTCATGATAACACCCTCGCCCGAAGGCACGCGCATGCTCTCGAGCTCATCCTCGTCCACACGGGCGATATCGCCGGCGTTCATACGCTGACCAGTCAACAGGAAGGTCAGACGGCAAGCGGCATCGATGGAAATGGAAGCGATGCGATCGAGGTAGCGCGAAACCATGATGGCGCGGCGCAGGTCGTCATAGTTGCTGTCGTCGTCCATAAAGTCGCCCGTATCCATACGGTTAAAGGTGCGGAAGAACTTCTCGTAGGCGGCGTGCACTGGCTCGTCCTCGACGGCCAGGTTGCAGATGATGGACATGTCATTGGTGACGAGCGCAGAAAGCGAAGAGCCCAGCACCTGGTAGACGGCCTCAGCCTCGGCCTCAACCGTGCCGACAAGCTCCTTGGGCAGCGAGATGTCGGCCTTGATCATATGACGCGTGGCACGGCAGATCTGACGGACTTTATCGGTCATGCGCTGCAGGTTAAAGTCGACATAGATGATCGTCTGAAGCAGGCGGAAGTCGGAGGCGACCGGTGACTGCGTGGCGATCAGGTTGTAGCAGACGGCCTCCAGGTTGGCGCAGCGCGCGTCAATCGAAAGCGTGCGTTTCTTGGTCTTGGTGGCGAGCTTGCGGTCGTCGGTCACATAGGCCTTCACGGCATCGTGGAGAGCCAGATCGACGGCCTCATAGATGCTCAGCATCTCGTGACGGGCCTCGACGAGCTGACGGGAAAACAGTTTGCGCATGGTTCACTCCAATCAGTTGGGTGCGGTCATGCAGCCCGCACAGTGAATACGCACCGGACCAGGTCCGATCGGCTTGGGACTAGTCGCACCGATCAGCCAAAGCGGCCGGTGATATAGTCTTCCGTCCGCGAGTCCACCGGGCTGGTGAAGATCGCGTCGGTTTGACCATACTCGATGAGCGTGGCAGGCTCACCGGCAACTTCCTGCAAGAAGAATGCGGTGTAGTCGCTGATGCGAGCTGCCTGCTGCATTGAATGCGTGACGATGATGATCGTCATCTCGGGCGCCAGCTCGGCCATCAGATCCTCGACCTTAGAGACGGATGTGGGATCGATGGCGGAGCAGGGCTCGTCCATCAGGAGGACATCGGGTTGCACCGCAAGCACGCGCGCGATGCACAGACGCTGCTGCTGACCGCCCGAGAGCGCCAAACCATCCTTGTTGAGCTGATTGGATACCTCTTTCCAGAGGTTGGCGCGCTTGAGCGATTCTTCCACGATGTCATCGAGGTCGCTTTTGCTAGTCACGCCCTGCAGACGAGGGCCAAAGGCGACATTCTCGTAGATGGATTTAGGAAACGGGTTGGGCTGCTGAAAGATCATGCCCACGCGACGACGGAGGTCGACCGGGTCGACGCCCTCGGCATAGATATCATTGCCGTCGAGCGTCATGGTGCCCTCGACGCGCGTACCCTCGATCAGATCATTCATGCGGTTGATGCAGCGCAAAAACGTCGACTTGCCGCAGCCCGAAGGGCCAATGAAGGCGGTGATGGCGTTTTTGGCGATGTTGAGGTCAAGCCCCGTCAGCGCATGAAAGTCACCGTACCAAAAGTTGAAATCCTTGGCCGTGATGGCCGCTTGCTCCAGCGTGGGAGCGGACTGATAAACGGACATGGGACTCCTTAACTAGCGACGCTTGCGCGACAGGAAGCGCGCAAACAGGTTGAAGGCCAGAATGATCACCATCAGCAAGAGCGCGGTGCCGTAGGCTGCGTTCATGTTGATGCCATCGTTGGCAAGCAGGTACAGGTGAACCGTCATGGGGCGGCCGGAATCGAGCGGCGAAATAGGTAGATTGATGGCTTGGCCCATGGTGTAGAGCACCACCGCGGTCTCGCCAATGGCGCGGCCGATGGCGAGGACGATGCCCGTGGCAATACGGCCAAAGGCAGAAGGAAGCACAATCTTGGAGACAACCTGCCACTTGGTGGCGCCCAGGCCGTACGCGCCCCAACGGATATAGCGCGGGACGGCGCGAATGGCCTCTTCGGTGGTGCGCATGACGATGGGAAGCATCAAGAGCGCGAGCGCCAGAGCGGCCGAGACCATCGAAAGGCCCAGGCCCATGGCCTCGACAAACAAGGCGTAGCCAAACAGGCCCATAACGATGGAGGGCACCGAGGCCAAAGCGTCAGCAGCGTAGCGAATGAGCTCGACGACCTTGCCCTGCTTGGCGTACTCGGCCAGATAGACGGCTGCCAGCACAGCAATCGGCGTGCAGATAAGCATGGCGAGCGCCGTCACATAGACGGTCGAGACGATCGTGGGCCAAATTCCGCCCTCGGCGTTGACGCCCTGGGGCCAACCGAAGATAAAGTCGAGCGAGATATGCGGCAGGCCGTTAATGACCACATAGGCAATGATAGCGACAAGCACCAGCGTGGTGATGTATGCCGCGGCACGGAACACGCCAAGCATGATCTTGTTGGACAGGTCCTTGTTGATGCGGCCCTTCTTGCCGTGGGAAAGGGCACGCTTGATGCGCTCGCGCGACGAGGTCGTATCGACCGTCGTGTCAACGGAATCGGACATAGCCTACCCCCTCTTCTTCTTGGAAACCAGGCGGACGATGCCCACCAGCGTGGCGGAAATGATAAACAGGACCACGCCCATGCCGAACAGCGCCGAGCGATGCAGACCCGAGGAATAGCTCATGTCGAGCGCAATCTGGCTCGTGAGCGTCGAGATGGGGCTCGCAATGCTGTCGGGAATAACCGGGGCGTTACCCACGACCATGAGCACGGCCATGGTCTCGCCGATGGCACGGCCCATACCCAGCACGATGGCATCCACGATACCCAGCTTGGCGGCAGGTAACACGACCTTATAGATAGTCTGCCACTTGGTGGCGCCCATGGCATACGATGCCTCGCGAATGCCCATGGGAATGGAATTGAGAGCATCGATGGTAAGCGTCGTGATGGTGGGCACGATCATAATGGCGAGCACGAACCACGCCGTCAGCGCGCCAAAACCAAGACCGCCGGTCAGTTGTGCGATAAACGGGCGGATGATGATCATGCCAAAGAAGCCATAGATGATAGAAGGGATGCCGGCCAACAGGTCAACGGCAGGGCTGATGAGCTTGCGCACGCGCTTGCTGGCGATCTCGACCAGATACACGGCCGTGCCCACGCCGAGGGGCACACCCATGGCGAGCGCGCCGACGGTCACCAGACCCGAGCCGGCAAGCAGCGACACGATGCCGTAGTGACCCTCAGAGGGCGCCCACGTAAAGCTAAAGAAGTCCGCCAGACCGATGTCGGTAAAGACGGGCAGCGCCGAGTACGTGGTAAAGACAAAAATCAGGATGACGGTAACAACCGCCAAGAACGCGCAGGCAAAGAAGATCCACTGCAGCGCCTTCTCCTTGATATAGGTGCTGCGCGATACGAGCGCCAGCTCGCGCTTCTTGGGCGCCTGACCATTCTGCTCAGTCTGGGAGTTTTCCTGTGCTTCCATGCTACTCACTCCCCTTCTCGTCGTTGGTGACGGGGATAAAGCCCGCCTCGCGAATCTGCTTGTCCATCTTTTCGGACGTCACATAGTCGATGTAATCCTGCGCCTGCTGCGAAGGCGCACCCTTCACAAAGAAGTAAAGGTCGCGTGAGATGGGATAGCCGCCGCTCGCGACCGTCTTCTCGGACGCCTCAACATGATTGACCGAGACGGCCTTGACCGAGGTCTTGGCGTTGAGGCTATCGACGAAGCCCAGCGAAATGTAGCCAATGGCACCGTGCGAACGAGATACCACGTCGCGCACCTGGCCCGTGCCCGAAAGAACGGCCGAGCGGCGATCGAACGGGGTGCCGTCCATCACGATGGTGCGGAATGCTTCACGCGTGCCGGATGCCTCGTCTCGGTTGATGACCTGAATCTTCAGGTCCTCGCCACCGACCTCTTTCCAATTAGTAATCTTGCCGGCATAGATATCGCGGAGCTGCTCGGTCGAGAGGTTATCGACCGGGTTATCGTCGTTCACGATGACCGCGATACCGTCGTGGGCAATGACGATGGGAGTCAGGCCCAGATCCTGTTCGTCGGCATTGAGTCCACGGGAGGAGCTGGCGATATCGGCCGTGCCAGCACTGACGGCTTCGATGCCAGCGGAAGAGCCCAAACCGGAAACGAGCACGTCGATGCCGGTCTCCTCCTTAAAGCCCTCTGCCGCAATTTCGGCGATAGGAAGGCAGGTCGTGGAGCCGGCCACGGTAATGGAAGAGGTAGAAGATCCCGAAGAACAGGCGCACAGCGTAAGCGTAAGCACAGCGGCGCTCAGGACCGATACGATCTTTCTCATAGCATCACGCCGATCGCAGCATGGCGCCCACAGGTGCCGTCCTCGTTACGGTAGGAATAAAAGCGGTCGTTCTGGCGCACAGTCGAAAGCTGGGTATCCACGATATTATCCGCGTCCACACCGGCATCTACCAGCGCCTCACAAATGGCAGCGGAAAGATCGAGCATGCGAGAGGCACTCGCATCGATGCAAGAGAACTCGACGGCAAAGCGATCCATGAGTTCCTGGGATACCTCATATTCGTCAGCCAAGATATGGGGGCCGATATAGGCGGAAACGTCGCTCGCATCGCAGCCGGCAGCATCGCAAAGCGCCTGGCACGCCTTGGCAGAAATACGTGCAATCGTGCCCTTCCAACCGGAGTGCACCACGGCAAATCCGCCAGGGGCCACCAGCACCACGGGAGCGCAGTCGGCAAAGCAGAGCAGCACGGGCACGTCATGGGCCGTACAGACGATGGCATCGCAGCCCTCGGCAATCTGCTCGCGAACAGCCTCAAGATCGTCGGCGCCGTTCGAAGTCACCGTAACGATATGGTCACCATGTACCTGATTGGGCACGAGCAGATTATGCTCGCACTCAGTGGCGCCCATAGCTTCGAGCGCTCGACGACGATTTTCTTGAACAGCAAAGGGGTCATCGCCTACATGCGAGCCCAGGTTGAGCGAGGAGTACGCATCTTCAGAAACGCCACCGGTGCGCTCGGTAAAGGCAAAGCGGACATCGGATGTCGCGCCCTCCACCAACGTAACTCCATCATGGTCGACACGCGAAACGTTGTCCGCACGTGCTGCCATACTAAAGCCTCCTAATAACACAAGTACCGCGGCGTCGCCGCTCAGTCCGCGTTTATACGGCTGTCATACTTCCTTAAAAGGATACCCGCAGCGGTAGGGACCAAACGTAAAGGGAACGTAAGGAGATTGGAGGCTTTCGTTTACAAACGAGAAACAAAACGGGGTGCATCCAAATGGAGACACCCCGTGCAGGTCGTTGAGAAAAACGAACTAGAAGCTACCGCGCTTCAGGAAGTCGGGAAGCTCGAACTGGTCGTTGCCAAAGTTGGGCAGCTCGGTACCACCGACGTTGCGGGTCGGAGCGGCCTGAGCCGGGCTGGCAGCCGGAGCGGTGCGCTGCGGCTCAGCGGAGGCAGCGGCCTTGCTCTGAGACTGCTGAGCAGCAAAGAGCTCATCCTGACGGTTGACGTTGGAGTCGGAGAAGCCCGTAGCGATGACGGTGATACGCACCTGATCGCCCAGGGACTCGTCGACAACGGTACCGAAGATGATGTTGGCCTCGGGGTCGACGGCGTTGGCGACAACGTCGGCGGCGTCGCTGATCTCCTGGATGCCCAGGTCCTTGGAACCGGCGATGGAGAGCAGCACGCGCGTGGCACCATCGATGGAGCTCTCGAGCAGCGGGCTGGAGATGGCCTGCTGGGCAGCGTCGACGGCACGAGTATCCCCAGAAGAGGTACCGATACCCATCATGGCGGTACCGGCCTGCTTCATGATGGTCTTAACATCGGCGAAGTCCAGGTTGATGATACCGGGGACGGTGATGAGGTCGGTGATGCCCTGGGTGCCCTGGGAAAGGACGCCATCGGCAATCGCGAAGGCCTCGAGCATGGTGGTCTTCTTCTCGGCGATGTCGAGCAGCTTATCGTTAGGAATGACGATCATGGTGTCGACGCAATCGGAGAGGGTCTTGATGCCCTCCTCGGCGCTCTTCTTACGCTTGCGGCCCTCGAAGGTGAAGGGCTTGGTCACGACGGCGACGGTCAGTGCGCCGACCTCGTTCATCGCGATATCGGCAACGATGGGAGCAGCGCCGGTACCGGTGCCGCCGCCCTCGCCGCAGGTGATAAACACCATGTCGGCGCCAGCGAGCGCCTCGGCGATGTCGTCGCGGGACTCATCGGCAGCCTTGCGGCCAACCTCGGGATTGGCGCCGGCGCCCAGGCCGCGGGTAAGGTCGGTGCCGATGTGCACCTTGATATCGGCATCAGAGATCGCGAGTGCCTGAGCATCGGTGTTGATGGCAACAAACTCGACGCCGCGGATGCCCTCTTCGATCATTCGATTGACCGCGTTGGTACCGCCGCCGCCGACGCCGACCACCTTAATGACGGCAAGATAGTTGTTGATCTCTGTCTCGTGCATGTCGGTCCTCCGAACAAAGGTTATAGCCATAGCATGGGTCGACCCCTGCGCACATTAACCTTCAGGTTGAAAGTAAATGCAAAGGTAAACCGTATTATGTTTGCACATTATGAACGTATCAGTCAAATAATTGACCGTGAAAACCAAACAAACCAGATAAACGGCGTGGTATGGCCCCTCAACAAAGCATCAACCAGCGCTACGAGGTCGGAGCATTCCTAAATGTGTAGTTGCCCGGAGAGCGCACATTGATATACGTTACGCCCTCTACCTGCGAAAGCAACTTGGTGACTACGCGTTCCTTCTTGGCGATATCGTCCGAATCGCCCAGCGACACCTCAATGCCGTTATTGAGGTTTGCCGAGATGGCTTCGACCGAAGGCGTGGAAATATCCTTGACTTGTCCCAAGAACTCGCCCGAAAAACCACGCACATAATCCAGGCCGGCCTTAACGGCTTTGGAGTTCACCGCCTGGCCGGAAACCGGAGCGACATCCGCCGAGACATCAGTCAACAACACCGCGCCATAATGCTTGGCGAGCGCCAGCGCGGCATCGATTCCGGTCAAGGTATTTGAGCCCTGCCCTGTCGTGATGACGTTGCCCTGGTCGTCCACTTCGACCGACGTCGACAGCGGGGCGATCCAGGTGTCATCGTCTCCGATAGCCCAGGCAAGGTCGTCGGAGCTGATATACGCAATGGCGATAACTTTACGCTCCGTCGGCGTGATGATAAGCGTATGGGGAAACTGGCGCTGGACATCCACGCCCGAAACCCACGGGTTCTGCTTGAGATCCTCGGTAATCTGGTCGGGATCGACGTTAAAAAGCGACGTTCCCTCGGGCAAGTCGATCAGCTGGATAGCATCGTGCTTCGTCACATGCTCGCTGCCTTGAATCTGAATATCAGTGGCAGTAAACAGTCCAGAGTTGATCACCACGATGGCAACGACGACGAGCACGGCCAAGACGGCCAGAACGCCGCCCACGATTTTGCCTTTGCCTGTAACGACAGAAGCGGCGTCTGATGTTTTATTTGCCATCGCTCCAAGTGAAGATAACGGGTTGAAACCTTTTTTACTCGAAGGCTTCTTGGCGGTAGCCGGCACCGATGTCAGCGAGCGCGGTTTCGATGCGCCCAGCGTGCGACCTGGACGCGCCGCTTTAGTTCCCGTCGAGGGCTTGGGAGCTGCCATGGGACGGGCAGGCTTGGCGCCCATAACAGGCTTTGACGTCACCGAGGGACGCGAGGACTTTTTTGCGGCCGGACGATTACCGAGCTGCGAGCCGACGACCGGACGACTGGTCTGTCGAGCATGCCCGACAGACTTAGAGTGCGCGACGGTATTGCGTTGAGGTTTGGCAGGCGCGCCGGAACGCCCTCCGGCGCGGCGGAAGGTGGGTTTCGATGCTCTAGAAGCCGAGGAATTTAACTTCCGGTCTGAGCTCGATGCCATACGCCTCCCTCACCTTTCCGTGCACATGTCTAATAACCGCGGCAACGTCATCGGCCGAGGCAGTTCCGTTATTAACGATAAAATTAGCGTGAACGGGCGAAACTTCCGCGCCGCCAATCGAAAAACCCTTTAATCCACAATCCTCGATAAGCTTGCCCACACTCGCATCGGGCGGGTTGCGAAAGACAGACCCGCAGGATGCGCGACCCATGGGCTGCGTACGCTTGCGCCTTGTAAGGTACCGCTCCATGCGCTCGCGAATGTCGGCCTTGGGCGCCGGTTTAAGCTTGAGCACGCACTCGAGGATGATCTCATTGCGGGGAAGGCCACATTCGCGGTAGCCCCAAGTGATCTCGGACCCCGCATAATGCTTGATACCGGATGCCGGGTCAAACGTTACGACATCCTCAACCAGCGAGCCAATCCACTCGGTCCGTGTGCCGGCATTCATAGATATCGCACCGCCGACCGAACCAGGAATGCCAACGGCAAACTCAAGGCCCGAGAGGCTACGCGACAGGGCATCGTTGACCAGGCGCGCAAACATCACGCCCGCACCGACCGTCAGCGTACAACCGTCATCGGCAACAACCGTGCGCTGGAACTCACGTCCGAGCGAAATGACGGCACCGCGATAACCGCCATCGGCAACCAGCAGATTGGAGCCCTTGCCGATGATGACCCACGGCACCTGCTCGCGATCGAGCACCGCCACGGCGCGGCGGAGGGCATGATAGCTATGGCACGTCACAAAGAGGTCGGCCTTGCCGCCGATACGATAGCTCGTATGACGCGCAAGGCGCTCGTCCTCAATCACATCCGTGTCGATCATGCCCGAGAGCGCCATGACGGCGTTAAACAGACCCATTAGACTTAAGCGTCTTTCTTGGCAGTCAGATACTCAATGAACTCGGGACCGACGGTCGTAACGTCGCCGGCACCCATGGTGAGCAGCAGGTCGCCCTCGCCCACCATCTGCTTGAGCTCCTGATTGAGCTCAAGACGGCTGGAGCAGTACACGACCTCCTTGCCAGGATGCTTGGCGCGCACGGTATCGGCGAGCATCTTAGAGGTGACACCCGGAATGGGCATCTCGCCAGCCGAGAACACATCAATCAGCAGCAGTTTATCGGCATTGGCAAATGCATCGGCAAAGTCGTCGCACAGGGCCTGCAGGCGCGAATAGCGGTGCGGCTGGAACACGACGTCGACGTGCTTGTAACCCAGCGACGAAGCGGCAGCAAGCGTCGCCTTGATCTCGGTGGGGTGATGGCCGTAATCATCGACCACGGTGATGCCATCGATATCGCCCACGTGGGTAAAGCGACGGCGGACGCCCTCAAAGCTCGAGAGCGCCTTGGCGGCGGCGTCGATGTCAAGGCCCAGGACATGGGCGACGGTGAGCACCGCCGTGGCGTTGAGCATGTTGTGGCGACCGGGATTGCTCTTGATCTCCACAGCGCGCTCAGTGCCGTCCTCAAAGCGAACGATAAAGTCACTCTGGATGCCCTTGACATCCGGGTGCATGCAGACGATGTCGTTGCTCTCGGCAAAGCCGTAGGAAAGCACGTGACGGCCCGTCGACTTGGCGAGCTCGACCAGATGCGGGTCCTCACCGCAGACGATGACGGTGCCGTCCTCGCCCACCAGGCTCATGAATTTGGCGAAAGTTGCCTCGATCTCCTCGATACCCGAGTAGTGATCGAGGTGGTCGGCCTCGACGTTGGTCACAATGACTACGTTGGGGTTCAGGAACAGGAAGGAGCTGTCGGACTCGTCGGCCTCGGCGACAAAGTAGTCGCCCGAGCCGTTCTTGCCGTTCGTGTCATAGCCCTCGACGATGCCACCGATCAGGAAGCTCGGATCCAGACCCATGCGGTCGAGCATGGTGGCACACATCGAAGACGTGGTGGTCTTGCCATGCGTGCCGGCAACAGCGACGGTGGTGTAGCCGTGGCCCAAAGCAGAGAGCATCTTGGCACGGGGCCACACGGGAATACCAAGCTCGCGAGCGCGCACGAGTTCAGGGTTGGACTCCGGAATAGCGGTGGAGACAACAACCACGTCGGGCTTGACCTCGTCGATCGTGGCAGCCTCATGGCCCACATGCACCTTCACACCAGCGCGGGTAAGCTGGCGGATATAACGTGACGTCTTAAGGTCGGAGCCGGTAACGGCATAACCGCGCTCGTGCAGAACAAGGGCGATGCCGCTCATGCCGGCGCCGCCGATACCGATAAAGTGGGCGCTCTTAAACTCGGGCGCGGAGGTTGCAGTCTGGGAATCAGCCATGTGCTCGTGTACTCCTTGCGTAAACACTGCCTGTAACCCGTTAACTGTACCGCACCTACCGCATCAGCGCGAGGGCGACCGACGATATCCCGTCTAACTAACGCAAACCCTCTACCGCATCCGCCAGAAGAGCGGCGGCCCTATCCTGAGCCAGACCACGCGCCGCCTGACGCATGGCGTCGCGTGCCGCCGCGTCATCGACCAGGTGCAGCAGCTCATCGGCAAAGGCAGAACCGTCGATATCGGCATCGGCACAGAGCACGCCGGCCCCGGCGTCGACCAGATAACGGGCATTGGTGGTTTGGTGGTCGGCCGTCGCATGCGGGTACGGCACGAGCACCGAGGGCACGGCGAGCGCAGCGATCTCGGCCACGCTCGATGCGCCCGAACGCGATAGCACCAAATCGGCAGCAGCCAGCATGTCGCCCATGTTGTCGATGTAAGGCTGGACGCGGTAACGCTTCGCCTCCTCGGGCGTCAGCGCCAAAGCGCGCTCGGTTTCCTCAAAGCCGTCGGCACCCGTCGAATGCAACACATAGAGGTTCTTGCGCGAAAGCAGCTCGTTTTTGAGCGAAGCCACGCGCTCGTTGAGGTGCTGGGCGCCAAGTGAACCGCCAAAGACGAGCAGCAGCGTAGCGTCCTCGGGAACGCCAAGTGCCTTGCGGCCGCGAGCGCGATCGCCCTCGATCACCGAGCGACGTACGGGGTTGCCGGTCATGAGCACGTGGTCAGGGTCACCTTCGCGCTCAAAGACCGAACGCGCTGCCGGCACCGAGATGCACACGCGAGCGGCGTGGGAGTTCATCATCTTGTTGGCCAGGCCCGGAACAGAGTTCTGCTCATGCAGCAGATACGGAACGCCTGCGCCCTTGCACCACCCCAGCAACGGAACCTCGACATAGGCACCAAAACCGATGGCGGCATCGGGCTTGCCGACCTTTGAGAAATGACTGGCGAGCGCACGCTTGGCCTTGTTGACACGCCACAGCGAGGTCAGCGCCGTCCAAGGACGGGAGCGGTCGAAGCCCGTAACCGTAATGGGCACAAAATCAAACCCAGCCTCGGGGACCAGACGACCCTCGAGCTTGCGCGACTGGCCCACGAACACAACGTGGTGGCCACGGTCACGCAGCTCTTCGGCCAAGGCGAGCGCGGGGTTGATATGCCCTGCCGTGCCGCCGGCTGCAATAGCAACGGTCATCTTATCGGTCATGGTAGTCCCTTCGTACACGCGGTCCCTGGTCGTCGGTGCGCAAACGCGCCGACGGGTCCGAGTTCAAATCGATTCGATTATATCCGCCGCCCGCATTGCGAGGAGTTGGGCGCTGCGGACGACCTTGCGGTGCCGTTCGCTGACGCGGACGGGCTGCCGGCTCGGTCGCAGAGCCATCCAGAACGGTAAAGCCGTTACGCGAAGACCGCTCGCCGCGCACGTGGGGCACGCCGGCGGTACTCTCATCCATAACGGCAAAGCTCTCGCGGCGACGGTCGTACTCATCGCGACGGGCGCTCTCGTACGAAACGCGTAGGATCAGACCGGCAAGCATAAGCGACACAATAATCGACGAACCGCCATAGCTAATAAACGGCAACGGTTTGCCCGTCATGGGAAACACGTTGAGGATGCCCAGCGCATTGATCAAAAACTGCACCGTGAGAATGACCGCGGAGCCAGACGCCATAAGCGCGCCCCGACGATCGGTCGCCTGCTCGGCAATGCGAAACGCCGAGTAGATCAGCATCGCAAACACCAAGAAGAACAGCACGGTTCCGACAAAACCGACTTCCTCGCCAATGATGGCCAGGATGTAGTCATTGTGCGCCTCGGGCAGATACGAGTACTTCATGGTTGAGTTGCCGATGCCACGGCCGAACAGACCGCCCGAGGCAAAGGCCATGATGGCAAGCGTGGCCTGATAGCCGTCACCATACTCGTCGGCCCAAGGGTTCAAGGCAACCTGGATACGCACCATACGGTACGGCTCTGCGACAAGCGCAATCACGATCACGAGAATGCCGAAGATTATCACGCCGATGATAAATCTGGGGTCGAGACCCGCAAACAACGCCATGCACATGAGGGTCAACAGGATGATCAGGACGGTACCGAAATCGGGCTGGATAAAGATCAGAAAGAGCGAAATTCCCAGGTAGATGCCCATCTTGCGAAGGAATTCGTTGATGTTGCCACCGGGCGAAAAGAAGCGATCAAGCATGATGGCCGAATACGCAATGGCAAATGGCTTTAAAAACTCGGAAGGCTGGAACTGAATACCGGCGATGTTGAGCCAGCGCGTGGCGCCACGGCTGCCGCTTCCCACCAAGAACACCAGCAGAAGCAAGAACATCATGCCGATAAGGAAGATCCTAAGCACATCCTCCCCAAACCAGCTGTCCGGCAAAACGCGCACGATGGCAATCAGCGCCAGAACACCAACCACGGCAAACGCGGCCTGTCGACCCAGGAAAAACGTCGCCGAGCCATTCTCGTGCAGCGCCTCGACCGAAGACGCCGAGTACACCATCAACAGGCCAAAGCACACCAAAGTAAACAGGCAGGCCATAAATATCAAACGGGGGCGCATGATGCGGGCGGGAACGCCGGCAATATAGCGTTCGCTAAACGACTGCCCGCCGCGACCGGAACGCGGTGTGCTACGCCGCGAGGAAGCACGGTCCGAGTCGGGCCTCCTCATACCTTGTCGGGGGCTCTCCTCTCTCACCGGCAACCCCTATTCCATTTGCGATTTCGCTGCAGCGGCAAGCTGGGCCACATAGTCCTTAAACACGCGGCCGCGCTCCTCATAGCCCGAGAACTCATCGAACGAAGAGCAGGCAGGAGAAAGTAAGATCACGTCGCCACGGCTCGACAGCGAACGGGCAACGTCCACGGCATCGCGTAGGTCATCCGCTTGGGCGATATCCACATCGCCATCGACATCGGCCTCGTCCATAGCGGCGGTAAAGCGCTCGCGCGCATCGCCAAAGCAGACGACCGAGCGCACGTTATCCATAACAACGCGCGCGAAGTCCGTGAGCGGCGTGCCCTTATCGTGGCCGCCGAGCAGCAAGATCACGTCGTCATCGGGAAATGCCGTCAGTGCCTTCTCGACCGCGTCGGTGTTGGTCGCCTTGGAATCGTTGACGTAGCGCACACCGTCAATCTCGCCGCACGGCTCCACGCGATGCTCGAGCGGCTGGAACGAGGCCAGACCGCGGCGGACACCATCGACATCGGCACCGACGGCCAGAGCAGCCGTGGCGGCACATAAGGCATTGATGACATTGTGATGGCCCGAGATCTTGAGCTCGGACGTGGCGACAAGCTGGGTCTCGACGCCCTTCAGGCGCACGACCATTTTGCCGTCGCGCACAAAGGCGGCGTCTGCACCCTCGGGCTCGTCAAAAGCGACCTTGCAGATGCGGCGACCCGGCGTATAGATGTACTCATCGAACTCGTGAATGCCGGCGTCTTCGACGTCGACAACCACCAGATCGTCATCGACCATATTGTCAAACAGCTTGATCTTGGCAAGCGCATAGTTCTTATGGCTCTTATGCCAGCCCAAGTGGTCGGGAGTGATGTTGAGCAGCACCGCCACGCGAGGGTGGAGCTCGGTGGTCGTAGCAATCTGATAGCTCGAGAGCTCAGCCACAAACCACTCGTTGTGGGCTCGGCCGTCAATCTCGTTGATAGGCGGCTCGCCGATGTTGCCGACAGCTACACTGGCCTCACCGGAAGCCTTGAGCAGATAATCGGTCAGCGACGTGGTGGTCGTCTTGCCGTTGGTGCCCGTGATGGCAATCCAGTTATCGGGCGACAGGCGATAGGCAAACTCGGGCTCACCCATAATCTGGGCGGCATGCTCGCGCCCGGCCTTAAAGAAGCCCGAGAACTCCGAGATGCCCGGGCACGTCACGCATACGTCATAGGCGCCCTCGACCTGTTCGGTCCCATAGACAAACGACGCACCGGCAGCCTCGAGCGCACGCGTGGCGTCATTGGGCTCAGAGGTGCCGCCGCCATACACGGTAACGGCGCTTACGCGCTCTGGATGTGCCAGCGCCCAGCGGGCGACATCGAGACCGGATTTGCCCTGACCC
>CAUGNZ010000032.1 GCA_959601045.1 uncultured Collinsella sp. | reverse complement strand
ATGATCAAGAACTACCGCGAGGTGACTGAATCCCTGGTCTTTGCTTCGCCCGATATCGACAATCTGCCTGTCACCAAGGACCAATACGAGCAGATCGCCGCGGCGATTCCCTCCGAGATCGAGGAGAACTATAAGAGCTACTGCGAAAGTTTTAAAAAGCCCATGCCGTTCTTTATTGGCGTGCCGCAGATCGATAACGGTAAGCTGCGTATTAACTGGGATGCGTCTTACGATTTTAAGGCGCGTGACATTCGCTATACCGTGGAGCTGGCGCGGGATTATGCCATCAAGGACGTGCTTTTTAAGGCCGAGGACGTGCTGCTTCCCGAAGTGACCTGCGATGCGCCCGATTCCGGCCAGTATTTTGTGCGCGTGCGCGCCACCAACTCCGACGGCTATACGCAAGATGCTTTTGACTACTATGTGACCGACGACGGCAAGCACTACGGCATGAAGTGTTTTTACGTGCAAGACGGCGGTAAGGTCGTGGAGGACACGTATGAGGAGGGCTAGCGCGCTGCTTGAGCGCTTGTCGGCCCCGCCTGCACGTGCCACGCAGGAGCGCTATCGCCACGAGCTCAAATATCTCATTAACGAGGGTGAGCACTCCGCGCTTGCCTGTCGCATGGCGCCGGTTTTTAAACTGGACAAGCATGCGCGGGCGGGTGGTTACACCATTCGCAGCCTGTATTTTGACGACTACTGCAACTCGGCCTACGAGGAAAAAGATGCCGGCATTCTCATGCGCAAAAAGTATCGCGTGCGTATCTATAACGGCAGCGACAAGGTGATTAAGCTCGAGCGCAAAAAGAAGTACGGCAGCTGGATCTACAAGGAGGACGCGCCGCTTACGCGCGGCGAGTTTGAGCAGATCCTGGCTGGCGACTACGACTTTTTGCTGAGGAGCCCGCACCAACTCTGCCGCGAGTTCTACATCGAGTGCATCTGCAACATGATGCGCCCGCGGACCATCGTGGATTACGAGCGCGAGCCGTGGGTGATGGACGAGGGCACCGTGCGCATCACGTTTGACATGAACGTGCGTGCCGCGGTGGGAAGCTTCGATATCTTTGACGCGACGCTGTCCGCGCTGCCGGTCCTGGAGCCCGGCAAGCTGGTGATGGAGGTCAAGTTTACCGAGTTTTGCCCGCAGCTGGTGCGTGATATGGTGCCGCCGGGAGCGGCCGAGCTTACGGCGGTCTCCAAGTACTGCCTGTGTTACGAAAAGACCGCCTACCTGCGCGGATTTAATTACTGGGAATCGAATTTTGAGAACCGAGGGGATATTTAGACCATGAGCACCAGGGACTTTTTTAAGAACTCCGTCTTGGAGGCGTTTGGCCAGGTCGACCCTGCCAAGATCGGCCTTTCGCTGCTCGTGGCGCTCGCCATGGGCATCCTGATCTATTACGTGTACAAGCGCTTTTTTACCGGCGTGGTGTATTCGCGTAGCTTTGCCGTGACGCTCGTGGGCATGTGCGTGCTCACGTGCATGGTGACGCTCGCGATCTCGACCAACGTGGTCATCTCGCTCGGTATGGTCGGTGCTCTGTCCATCGTTCGTTATCGTACGGCGGTCAAGGACCCGCTCGACCTGCTGTATCTGTTCTGGGCCATTACCACGGGCATTACGGCGGGCGCCGGCATGTATGCGCTCGTGGGACTCACGGCGGTGGTCATCGTGGCGATGATCGCCGGCTTTGCGAGTCACCAAGACAAGGCGCGCGTGTACATGATGGTCATTCACTACGCTGGCCAGACCACCGGCGATGATATCGTGCGCGCGTTTGGGCGCACCAAGTTTTCCGTCAAGTCCAAGACCATGCGCGGCGACAAGGTCGAGATGGCCGTCGAGGTCTTCTCGGACGGTGTGGACATGCCCTACGCCGACGCCATCCGCGCGCTCGATGGCGTGGAAGATCTAACGTTGATCCAATACAACGGCGAATATCACGGCTAATTTTGTTCCGGCGTTCTAACGAACGCCGGACCGCTCGACGCTGCTTGCGCTGACGTTTTCTCGACCTGGGTGGGCTGGTCTTGGTTTGGTTTTATGTAAGGGATGGTGCCGTGTGGACGTGCAACAGCTAGAAGAGTCCTGGGCTGCAAGGGCCGGCGCGCGTGAGGCGCGTCTTGTTGCGGCCTCGCACGTGCCGGCGGCGCTGTCGCTGCTGGGGATTGTGCGTCCCAGCGATCACCTGGTCGTGTTTGCCGATGACTTTGCCGATGCGTTTGCGCGCGGCTTTGATGCCTGCGACGTTGTGCTCGTGGGGGAGCCGTCGGTTGCGGCGTTTGCCGCCGCGTCCGAGGGTTTTGCCACCGCGTTTGATGCCGAGGTGCCGCACCTGTGGTGGTTTGTGAATTCAATCGGCGGCTTTGGCCTGCGTGTTCCCGATTTGCGCGCGCTGGGTTGGGCGGCGCGTGAGGCTCATGCGCTGCTGGTTGTGGACAACACCGTGGCGTCGGCTTTTGGCTGCGATCCGCTGCGGCTGGGTGCTGCGCTGTCGCTCGAGGCGCTCGATCGCGTGTGTGCCGGCGAAGCTCCGCGCAAGCTCGTCGCCGTCTCGGTGGCGCGCTCGCAGCTCAAGCGCCATCGTGTGGATGCAGCTGCCGAGTGCACGCATGCCCTGCTTGAGGGCTGCGGCTTGGCCAAGCTTGATTTGACTGCTGACGAGGCCGACGTGCTGGAGCGCGGGCTGGACTCGCTCGATGCTCGCATGCAGGCTCACTTCGACCGCGCACGTGCACTGGCCGAGTATCTGGCTGCCAACGAGATAGTGCGCAACGTGCGCTATCCAGGGCTGGGTTCGCATCCCGATCATGCGGTTGCAACGGGAATCCTCGAGCACGGCTTTGGCCCGGCAGTTGAGTTTGACCTTATCGAGCGAAGTGCGGGTGAGCTGTTCGACACATTGCCGGGGGAGTTCCGCACGTCGCCCGCCGGCGGCGCAACGACACGCCTTTCGGCCCCACGCGGCAAGCAGGGGGGAACCATCCGCCTCTTCGCCGGTACCGACGATCCCCTGGTTGTAGCGTCCACCCTAGACAACGCCCTTCGCAAGTTAGCTACTCTTTGATGCTGACGATGAGGGCGTTGGCTTTGGTGGCGATGACGTTGTTGATATCGGCCTGCAGCTCCTCGTAGACTGCTATGGCTCGCTCGCCGGCGGGGGTGAGGGTGGATCCGCGGGCGCCGTCGCGCTCGATGAGTTTGCATCCCAGCTGACCTTCGGCCTCGTTTACGATGCGCCAGGCCTTGGAATACGCCATACCCATGCTCTTGGCGGCACGGTTGAGCGAGTGCTCGCGGGCGATACCTTGCAGCAACAAGACGCAGCCGTGGCCGAAGACGCCCGGCAAATCCTTGTCGCACGCTTGAATGACCAACTTTGCCGTCGTCTTGTACTTCATACGCTCCACGTCTCCCCGCTAAAGTGTTTGCTGGGCAAACGCAAAGCCTGCGTCAAACCCTCGTGTGCTCTTTCTAAACCATGCATTGTAGCAGCCAAAGTGCGTTAAGATACTTCCCCAGTATTGGGCGCCCAAGGTTGGGCTGGGTCCTACGAGGCCTGCAGCCGACCGGTCGCATGGAAAAAGGAGAAACATGGCTACGTTCTTTCCCGGTGAGTCCCACACGTTTTCGGAGTATCTGCTGGTTCCTGGTTACTCGTCCTCGCAGTGCATCCCCAACAACGTCTCTCTTAAGACGCCGCTAACCCGCTTCAAGCGCGGTGAGAAGCCGGCAATCACCCTGAACATCCCCATGGTTTCCGCCATCATGCAGTCCGTCTCGGGCGTCGACATGGGCGTCGCGCTCGCTACCGAGGGTGGCCTGTCCTTCATTTACGGTTCTCAGACCCCCGAGTCCGAGGCTGCTATGGTTAAGGCCGTTAAGGATCACAAGGCTGGTTTCGTTCAGTCCGATTCCACGCTGACCCCCGACATGACCATGGAGCAGGTCATCGAGCTCAAGGAGAAGACCGGCCACTCCACCATGCCGGTCACCGACGATGGCACTCCCAAGGGCAAGCTCCTGGGCATCGTCACCAGCCGTGACTATCGCCCCAGCCGCGATGACCACCAGAAGAAGGTCTCCGAGTTCATGACCCCGCGCGAGCAGCTCATCGTGGGCGACAAGAACATCAGCCTCAAGGTTGCCAACGACGTCATCTGGGACAACAAGCTCAACGCTCTGCCCATTGTCGACGACAACGATCACCTCATGGGCATCGTCTTCCGCAAGGATTACGACAGCCACAAGACCAACCCCAACGAGCTGCTCGACGGCGATAAGCGCTACATGGTCGGCGCCGGTATCAACACCCGCGACTATGCCGAGCGCGTGCCGCTGCTCATCGAGGCCGGCGCCGATGTCCTGTGCATCGACTCTTCCGAGGGCTTCAGCGAGTGGCAGAAGCGCACCATCGAGTGGATCCGCGCCAACTACGGCGAGGACGTCAAGGTCGGTGCCGGTAACGTCGTCGACGCCGAGGGCTTCCGATTCCTGGCCGACTGCGGTGCCGACTTCATCAAGGTCGGTATCGGCGGCGGTTCCATCTGCATTACCCGCGAGACCAAGGGTATCGGTCGTGGCCAGGCCACCGCGCTGATCGACGTCTGCCGCGCTCGCGACGAGTACTACGAGGAGACCGGTGTCTACGTGCCCGTGTGCTCCGACGGCGGCATCGTCTACGACTACCACATGACGCTCGCCCTTGCCATGGGCGCCGACTTTATGATGCTGGGCCGCTACTTCGCCCGCTTTGACGAGAGCCCGACCGAGCGCGTCAACGTCAACGGCCAGTACATGAAGGAGTACTGGGGCGAGGGTTCTGCGCGTGCCCGCAACTGGCAGCGCTACGACCTGGGCGGCGCCGCGAAGCTCAGCTTCGTCGAGGGCGTCGACTCCTACGTCCCGTACGCCGGCTCCCTCAAGGACGGCGTGGGCGGCACACTCTACAAGGTCAAGTCCACGATGTGCAACTGCGGCGCCCTCTCGATCCCCGAGCTCCAGGAAAAGGCGCGCCTGACCCTGGTCAGCTCCACCTCCATCGTCGAAGGCGGAGCCCACGACGTCGTAGTCAAGGACTCCCAACAGAGCGTAACGTATCGATAAGATAAGACCTGCACATAAAGGTTGAGCCTCAACCACGTTATTTAGATAAAGCGAGATGCCTGCAAGTCGCAGGCATCTCGCTTGTTGTATTTGCTATCATCAGTCGAGTTAACGATGTGGCGGGGCGTTCTTACCATTTCTCGCGGCAAATTCCGCACCAGCCCAAGAGCACATAATGTGCTATTTGTCGGCGCTGCTCACTGTAGGGGCGCCCCCGATCCGGCACCGCCCCCAGATGCAACAAACCGAACCCCCGCCCCGCCCCAACCCAGCTAACAAAGGAGCTGATATGTGCGATTGCACAGATCATAAGGATGAGATCCCTGCCTACGACGCGCAGGCCATTGAGTCCCGGTGGATGAAGGCCTGGGAGGACTCCAACCTCTTTGCCGTCGACACCGACGCCAGCAAGCCCAAGAAGTACGTGCTCGAGATGTTCCCGTATCCGTCGGGCGACCTGCACATGGGCCACGCGCGCAACTATACCATCGGCGATGCCATGGCCCGTCAGGCCCGCATGCGCGGCTACGATGTGCTGCACCCCATCGGCTTTGACGCCTTTGGCCTGCCTGCCGAGAACGCCGCCATCAAGCACAACACGCAGGCTGCCGCCTGGACGTATAAGAACATGGACCAGGCTCTCGCCACGATGAAGCGCATGGGCTTCTCCTACGATCTGGATCGCATGGTCAAGACCTGCAGCCCCGATTATTACCGTTGGGGTCAGTGGATCTTTGAGAAGTTGTGGGAAAAGGGCCTGGTCTACCGCAAGAAGAACCCGGTCAACTGGTGCCCCACCTGCAAGACCGTTCTGGCCAACGAGCAGGTCACCGAGGGCAAGTGCTGGCGCTGCGGCACCGAGCCCGAGAAGCGCGACCTGGAGCAGTGGTACTTCAAGATTACCGAGTACTCTCAGGAGCTGCTCGATGACCTGGAGAAGCTCCCCGGCTGGCCCGAGCGCGTCAAGCAGATGCAGGCCAACTGGATCGGTCGTTCCGAGGGCGCCGAGGTCGACTTTACCCTGTGCGACCAGGATGGCGAGCCCATCGAGGGCGACGAGGGTAAGATCACCGTCTTCACCACGCGAGCCGACACGCTCTTCGGCGTCTCGTTCTTTGTCCTGGCTCCCGAGTACGCGCGTCTGCACGAGCTCGTCGAGGGTACGGAGTACGAGGAGGCCGTGACCAAGATCGTCGAGGACTCCAAGCATATCTCCGCCGTCGAGCGTGCCCAGGGCACCCTCGAGAAGCACGGTGCCTTTACCGGCCGCTACGTGGTGAACCCGGTCAACGGCGAGAAGGTCCCCGTGTGGGTTGCCGACTACGTTGTTGCCGACTACGGCACCGGCGCCGTCATGGCCGTTCCCTGCGGCGACCAGCGCGATTTTGAGTTTGCCCGCAAGTATGACCTGCCGATCGTGCCGATCATCCTGGACGATGACGACCGCGCAGCCGTCGAGGCTAACGGTGAGACCATCGATACCTTCCATGCCGAGACCGTCGACTGGGATTGCGCCCATGCTGCCGAGGGCACGCTGGTCCAGTCCGGCAAGTACACCGGTATGCGCGGCGGCAAGCACTCCGAGGGCGAGGCTGCGATCGTGGCCGACCTCGAGGCCATGGGCTGCGGTCGTCGTAAGGTCGAGTTCCGTCTGCGCGACTGGCTCATTTCCCGCCAGCGCTATTGGGGCAACCCCATCCCGGCCATCCACTGCGAGCACTGCGGCATCGTACCCGTACCCGAGGACCAGCTGCCGGTGACGCTGCCCGAGAACCTGGACCTGGGTGCCGGCGAGACGCTTGCCGAGTGCAAGGACTTCTACGAGACCACCTGCCCGGTCTGCGGCCGCCCAGCCAAGCGCGAGACCGATACCATGGACACCTTTACCTGCTCCAGCTGGTATTACCTGCGCTATACCGACCCGCACAACACCGAGCTGCCCTTCTCCCGCGAAGCCGCCGACCGTTGGATGCCCGTCGATAACTACATCGGCGGCATCGAGCACGCCATCCTGCACCTGCTCTACAGCCGCTTCTTTACCAAGGCACTGCGCGACCTGGGCCTGCTGAGTGTGGACGAGCCCTTCACCAACCTGCTGTGCCAGGGCATGGTCAAGGACGAGAACGGCGACACCATGTCCAAGTCCAAGGGCAACGTCGTGCCCCCGAGCTCGGTCATCGAGCCCTACGGCGCCGACACCATGCGTCTGGCGATCCTGTTTATCGCCCCGCCCGAGAAGGACTTCGACTGGGATCCCAAGGCCGTTGAGGGCGCCAACCGCTTCATCAAGCGCGCCTGGCGTATCGTGTGGCAGCTCGTCCAGTCCGGCGACGCCAACGTGGCCTTCGACAAGTCCGCGCTCGACGAGGTTGCGATGAAGCTCTATCGCGAGCGTCACCGGACCATCGCCAAGTGCACCGAGGACTTCGATCGCGGCCAGTTCAACACCGCCATCTCGGCCGTCATGGAACTCGTCAATGCCGCGAGTGCCTACCTCAATGCTACTGAGGGCGCTTCCCGTGACAAGGCGATGTGCTACGGCGTGGCTAAGGATATCGTGAGCGTCCTTGCCCCCATCTGCCCGTTCTGGGCCGACGAGCTGTGGCATGAGGCGCTCGGCTGCGAGGGCAATGCCTACACCGCCGCCTGGCCCGAGTTCGACTTGGCCGAGTCCATCGAGGACACGGTGCAGATCGTCGTACAGGTGCTCGGCAAGGTCCGCGGCCGCATCGACGTCGCCCGCGACGCCTCCAACGAGGAGATGCAGGCTGCCGCTGAGGAAGCCGTCGCCAAGTGGCTCGAGGGCAAGACGGTCGTCAAGGCCATCTGCGTGCCCGGCAAGCTGGTCAACCTGGTGGTCAAGTAAGCGCTGCGCGCTTAACTGACGCATAAAAGACGAGGGACGATCCGGTTGGGTCGTCCCTCGTTTTGTGTTGTCTGCCCTGCTTAGTCAGTGCGTCGCACCGTCTTCTACGGGATGTGTACCAGGTCCCTAAAGTAAACGTTGCCCGTTGCCTCTTCGAACATCCAAATGTTGAGGTAGATGTCGTTGAGGTCGTTGTTCACATCAAAGTCCGGGTCGTCGAAGGTGCCTACAAAGGTGAGCTTGGCGCGCGTTTCCTCGCCCGCTGCGACCTGCTGGCGCATGCGCACATCGCGGACCACGCCGTTGACGTAGGCATAGGAGTCCACATCGCCAAACATCATGTCGACATCGGTGTTGTTTGTCACCGCAAAGATCAACACGGCGTCGCCGTAGCCATCCGTGTCCTTGCCCACGCAGGTAACATGGACGTTCTCGTCTGCCTCAAGGTCGATGGGGAACTGTTCTTGGGAATCGGGACCCAGGCCCTGGGAATCGACGATGTCTTCGTTAATTTTGTCGAAGCTCTCCGATGGCGTCGTTTTCTCGATGGCTTTGGTGCTGCCAGGGTTCGGTTCGCATGTTCCGGTTTTGCCATTCGTGTTGCCGCAGCCTAAGAGGGCCAACGAGCACGTTGCGATGGCGAGCGCAGTCATGCAGAGGGTGCCTAGGCGATTCATGGGTGCCTCCTTGCCGTAGAGGATTTGGAAAGGTTCGTCGTTGTGCGACTTGCTGGCTGGCTTGTTGCAGAATGCCCCTTAGCGTAAGTCTGATCGAAAGGGGCTCGGGGAGGAATGCCCTTGGGGTCCGAACGGGCCTGTGGAATGGGACGCATGGCCCGTTTTGGGGCTGTTGAGGGTGCGCCGCTTGGGGTTCTTCGACCAATTGTCCTATTCTTGTGGAGAAGCTGTGCGCACGCTGACCTGCAGATTCGTACTGTGCTTGCGCGTTTCCGCAGCTATTGGTATAGTTTGCTTGCAAATGAAGTTGTAATTGAAAGAAGTGGGGTTTCGGCCCCGCTTCTTTTTTGTATGGATGGAGGTGCCGCAATGGTCAAGACCAAGACCGAGCAGGCGATCATCGACGCGCTCGAGGCCGTTGCTCCCCAGCACGATGTCGACATCGTCGACGTCGAGCTCGTGGGCGCCACCAAGGCCCCCTGCGTGCGCGTGCGTATCGAGGGTGCCGAGGGTCAGAGCCTGTCTCTCAACGACGTCACGGCCAACACCAAGTGGGTCGGCGATGTGATTGAGGAGCTCGACCCTATCTCTTCGAGCTATACGCTTGAGGTGTCGAGCCCGGGCATGGCGCGCCCGCTGCGCCGCCCGTGCGACTTTGCCCGCTTTGTGGGCGAGAACTGTGAGCTCACCTCCACCGCCACTGAGGGCCGTCGCAAGTACGCCGGCAAGATTGCCGCTGCGACCGAGACCGACGTGACTCTCGAGCTCGAGGACGGCGAGTCCGTCACCCTCGATTTCTCTGATGTTAAAAAGTGCAAGTTGAAGCCCACCTACGACTTCAAGCCCGCGAAGGAAGGAAAGTAAGATGGCAGCATCCGACATGATGTCCGCCCTGATGGAGCTTTGCCAGGAGAAGCACATCGACCAGCTCTACCTGATCGACCGCCTGGAGCAGTCGCTCGCCAAGAGCTATGCCGAGATCCTGCATCTTGAGTGGGGCGCCAAGGTGACCATCGACCGCACCACCGGCAAGATCTACGTCTACCGCCTGGAGCCGATCGACGATTCCATGGACGAGGAGGGCAACTTCACCGAGTTCGAGGAGATCGACGTCACCCCCAAGAACACGAGCCGCATCGCCGCCCAGCACGCCAAGGCCGAGATCAACGCCATCGTGCGCAACTCCGCCCGCGAGCAGATCTACGAGGAGTTCTCCGGCCGCATCGGTGACCTCATCAGCGGCACCGTGCTGCAGTCCACGCCCGACTTCACGATCGTCAAGATCCGCGAGGGCGTCGAGGCCGAGCTGCCGCACTTCGACCAGCGCCGTTACGAGAACGAGCGCAACGAGCGCCCGATGGGCGAGCGCTACCTGCACAACCAGCACATCAAGGCCGTGATCATCGACGTACGCGACCCCAACTCCAACCTGCAACCGGTTCGCGGCGAGCACAGCCGTCCGCCGATTGTCATCTCCCGCACCCACCCCGAGCTCATGCGTCGTCTGTTTGAGCAGGAGGTGCCCGAGATCTATGAGGGCACCGTCCAGATCAAGTCGATCGCCCGCGAGCCCGGCCAGCGTTCCAAGGTAGCCGTCCACTCGCTCGACGACCGTCTGGATCCCGTGGGCGCCTGCGTCGGCCCCAAGGGCAGCCGTGTTCGCGCTGTCGTGGGCGAGCTCCGTGGCGAGCGCGTCGACGTCATCCTGTGGGATGCCGATCCTGCCGTCTACGTCGCCAACGCCCTGTCGCCTGCCAAGGTCACCCGCGTCCTCATCGACGAGGAGAAGGCCTACGCCGGCGTCATCGTCCCCGACGACCAGCTGTCCCTCGCCATCGGCAAGGAGGGCCAGAACGCCCGCCTCGCCGCGCGCCTGACCGGCTGGCACATCGACATCAAGTCCGAGACGCTTGCCGCCGACATCCTCAAGAACGTTCCCGTTCACGAGGAGCCCGCCGCCGACCTGATCGGTGACGAGGAGGACGAGGACGTCCGTCGCTGCGAGTACGTGTCCGAGGACGGCATCCAGTGCCGCAACCAGGCCCGTCCCGGCTCCCGTTTCTGCGGTGTCCACGACACCGACGCCTTCGATGATGCGGAGGACCTGATCTAGCGCGCGGTCGCGCCGGGCGGGTCCCGGCGCGTCTCCCACGCTCGTTCAGTCTCTAGGCACCCAAGGTGCCAGAAAGGGTAGGTGAAGTCATATGGCAAAAGTCCGTGTGTCCACCCTGGCCAAAGAGTTCGGCATGACCTCCAAGGAACTGATGGGTCATCTCGCCGATATGAAGATTCCCGCTAAGTCCGCTTCCTCCACCTTGGAGGACGCCTATGTCGCCATGGTCCGCAAGCAGCTCGCCTCGGTGATCGAGGCCCGCGCTCAGGAAGTCGAGGCCGCCAAGCAGGCCGAGGAGCAGGCAGCTGCCGCCGAGGAGGCCGCACGCGCCGCCGAGGCCGAGCGTGAGCGCATCGCCGCCGAGAAGGCACGTGAGGAGGAACGCCGCCAGTTTGCCGCAGCCCAGGCTGCCGAGGAGGCTGCCCGCGCCGAGGCCGAGGCCAAGAAGAAGGCCGAGCAGGAGCGCCTTGCTCGCGAGAAGGAGGAGGCTGCCCGCGAGGCCCAGCGCCGCGCCGTTCCCGCTTCCGACTCCGGTTCGCGCTTCCGTTCGCTGCTCGACCAGATCGCCGCACAGGAGACCGTGCTCAAGGAGAAGAAGGACGCCGAGGACAAGGCCAAAGCCGAGCGCGCCGCCGAGCGCGGTAACCGTCGTGGCGGCAACAACGACCGCCGCGGTGGCCGTCGTAACGATCGCAACGCCTCCGACAACAACTCCGAGCGCAACGCCTCCGAGAGCCGTCCGCACAGTCATCGCACCAACGCCAGCAACAACGTCGCTGCCGGCATGGACTTCCCCAACCCCGACAAGCAGGGCAAGGGCAAGAAGCGCAAGGGCGGTCACAACAACGAAGAGGACCACTATAGCCGTATGGCTCGCGAGGCCGAGGAGTACAGCCGCGAGAAGGTACTCGAGGAGGCTCGTGCTGCCGTCGAGGAGGCCTCTCGCGAGTCCACCGGTCGCCGCAAGAAGCGCAAGGAGAAGCGCGAGCGCGAAGCTGCCAAGGCTCAGGAGGAGCGCAAGATAGAGGAGGCGCTGGCCCAGGGCGTGAACCCCGAGGAGCTCGATGCCATCAAGGTCTCCCAGGGCGTTACGGTCCAGGAGCTCGCCGAGGCGCTCGACGTTCCGGCCAACGATATCATCAAGCGCCTGTTCCTGCTGGGCACGCCGCTCACCATGACGCAGTCCATGTCCGACGACCTCGTCGAACTCGTTGCCGACGACTTGGGTCGTCAGATCAAGATCATTACCCCCGAGGAGGAGAACACCTTCTCGTTCTACGACGATCCCGCCGACCTTAAGCCGCGCGCCCCGGTCGTCACCGTCATGGGCCACGTCGACCACGGCAAGACGAGCCTCCTCGACGCCATCCGTCACACCGGTGTCGCTGCCGGTGAGGCGGGCGGCATTACCCAGGCAATCGGCGCTTCGCAGGTTATGATCAACGACCGCAAGATCACCTTCATCGATACCCCGGGCCATGCCACCTTTACGGCCATGCGTGCCCGTGGTGCCAAGGTGACCGATATCGTCATTCTGATCGTGGCTGCCGACGACGGCGTCATGCCCCAGACCGTCGAGTCGATCAACCACGCCAAGGCCGCCGGCGTACCCATCGTCGTTGCCGTCAACAAGATCGATAAGCCCGGCGCCAACCCCGACCGCGTGCGCCAGGAGCTCACCGAGTACGGTGTCATCCCCGAGGAGTGGGGCGGACAGAACATGTTCGTCAACATTTCGGCCAAGCAGAAGATCGGTATCGACGACCTTCTGGAGACCGTGCTGCTCCAGGCAGATGTGCTCGAGCTCAAGGCCAACCCGGACACCTTTGCCTCCGGCAACGTCCTCGAGGCCAAGCTCGACAAGGGCCGCGGCTCGGTCGCTACCGTGCTCGTGACCCGCGGTACCCTGCACGTGGGCGATACGCTGGTCGCCGGCCTCACCTACGGCCGCGTCCGCGCCATGCTCGACCCCAAGGGCCGCGCCGTCACCGAGGCCGGTCCTTCCGACGCCGTCGAGATCCTGGGCCTGCAGTCCGTGCCCAACGCCGGTGACGAGTTCCGCGTGTTCGAGGACGAGCGCGAGGCTCGTGCCCTTGCCGACGAGCGTTCGCTCAAGGCCCGTATCGAGGAGCAGAGCCGCGTCAAGCACGTCACGCTCGAGAACCTCTTCGAGACCATTGCCGACGCCGAGGTCAAGGAGCTCAACCTGATCATCAAGGCCGACGTCCAGGGTTCCATCGAGGCCCTTCAGGACTCGCTCGACAAGATGGATCAGTCCGAGGTTCGCATCAACACGATCCACTCCGCCGTTGGTGCCATCAACGAGACCGACGTCGTTCTGGCCGACGCCTCCAACGCCATCATCATCGGCTTTGGTGTCCGTCCCGACGGTAAGGCCCGCTCCGCTGCCGAGCGCGAGGGCGTCGAGATCCGTTGCTACGACGTCATCTACAAGTGCCTCGAGGAGCTCGACGCTGCCCGTATCGGCATGCTCAAGCCCACCGAGGTCGAGGTCTCCACGGGTACCGCGACCGTCCTGGACACCTTCAAGGTGCCTAAAGTCGGTATCGCCGCCGGTGTCCGCGTCGAAGAGGGCGAGATCGCCGCGACCGATTCCGTGCGTCTGGTGCGCGACGGCATCGTGGTCTTCAACGGCAAGATCGCCTCGATGCGTCACTACAAGGACGAGGCCAAGAGCCTCAAGAGCGGTTCCGAGGGCGGCATTGGCCTGGAGAACTTCCAGGACATCAAGCCCGGCGACCAGATCGAGGGTTATCGTATCGACCAGGTTGCCCGTACCGAGTAGGGGGTAGCGCTATGAAGCAAACGCAGGCAACCCGCCGTCTGGGCGAGCAGCTTCGCGAGAAGCTCGGTTATATCCTGCTCTTTGAGGTTTCCGATCCGCGTCTCGACCTGGTTACTTTGACCGCGGTCGAGGTCGCGGTGGACCGTTCGTTCGCGCGCGTGTACGTGTCGTGCGATGCGAGCCGCTACGACGAGGTCATGGAGGCGCTCGCAAGCGCTAAGGGCCGTATTCGCAGCCTGTTGGCTCGCTCGCTCGATTGGCGTGTTACGCCCGAGCTCGATTTTCGCATCGATCGCTCGACCGATGAGGCCGAGCGCATCACGCGTGCGCTGGAAAACGTTCCCGCCACGCTTGCGATCGAAAAGGACGAGGACGGCTATCCGATAGCGGATGCCGCCCAGGAGGCAGCTTTAGATGACTAATTCCGCCGACCTCGCCTCGTGCGAGTCTGCAGATATTCAGCGACGCATCCTCGAGCTCATCGAGGGTGCGTCCTCCATTGCGATTTCGGGACATACTTCTCCCGATGGCGATGCCTTGGGCTCCGTTTTGGGTCTGGGCCTTTCGCTCATGAAGTTTTTCCCCAACAAGGACATTGCGCTGCTGCTGGCAGATGATGACCCAGTTCCGCGCATTTACCGCTTTATGGAAGGCTCCGATCGCCTGGTGCCGGCATCTGCGTACACCGGCAATCCGGACCTGTTCATCTCGGTGGACGTGCCGGTCGTCGAGCGTCTCAATAATTCCGCCGAGGTGCTTCGTCGCTCCAAGCATGTGGTGTGCTTCGATCACCATCCGGCGCGTGAGGAGTTTGCCGAGCTCAGCCTGAGGCGCGTCGAAGCTGCAGCCTGCGCCATGATCATCGACCGCTTCTTGGACAATTGCGGCATTGTCGCACGTGATGGCGTTGCGACCTGCCTGCTGTGTGGCTTGGTTACCGATACCGGCCGTTTTCAGTACCAAAACGCCGATGCCGCCGCGTTCCATGCAGCCTCGCGTCTGGTTGCCCACGGTGCCGATCCGGCGCGTGTGGCACTCGAGGTCTACCAGAGCATGCGCGTTGAGTTTTTGCACCTCAAGTCCATCGTTATGGGCCGCATTAAGACGGTGGCCCACGGGCGCGTCGCGTATAGCTACGCGTACCAGAGTGATCTTGAGGCCTGCGGTGTCACCTCGGATGAGTGCGACGGTCTGGTCGATGTGGTTCGCTCGGTGATGGGCGTCGAAGTCTGCCTGTTCCTGAAGGGCATTGAGGGCGATACCAAGGTGCGCGGCAACCTGCGCTCCAAGGGCGACCTCAACGTGTCCGAGATCGCTGCTGCCTTTGGCGGAGGCGGACATCCTGCTGCCGCCGGTTTCTCCAACAACGGAACGATTCTCGAGACGCTCACCGTGGCACTTCCCATGCTGGCCGAACTGGTAGGGGAGGATCCCGCTTCGGTGACCGTCGAGCTTTAACTTTTTGGATGGTACATGGCTCGTCGTATGCCTTCTCAACTGAATATGCTGCTCGCCGTCGATAAGCCGGTGGGCTGCACGTCCCACGATGTGGTCTCGCAATGTCGGCGCGCCCTCCATGAGCGTCGCGTCGGCCATGCCGGCACGCTCGACCCCATGGCATCGGGTGTCATGGTGGTGGGTGTTGGCCAGGCTACTCGTTTGCTGGGCATGCTGACCCTCGATACCAAAAGCTATGTCGCCGACATCTCGTTTGGCGCCGAGACCAATACCGATGATGCGGAGGGCGAAGCGGTCCGCACGGTGGCTGTTGCCAACGAGCTGCGCGATCCTGCCTATGCCCGTGAGCGCTTGGCGGCCATGCTGGGTCCGCAGATGCAGGTGCCGCCGGCGTTTTCGGCTATCTCGGTCAATGGCGTTCGCGCCTACAAGTCTGCTCGCGAGGGCAATGCGGTGGACCTACCTCCGCGCCCCGTCGAGGTCTATGCCGCCGACCTGATCGCCGTGGGCGGCGAAGGTGATACGTGTGTGTGGACCGTGGCGTTCTCGGTGAGCAAGGGCACCTATATCCGTGCGCTCGCTCGCGACTTGGGCCGCGCCTGTGAGAGTGCCGCGCACATTTCCGCGTTGCGCCGCACGGCCTCCGGTGTTGTTTCCATTGGCGCTTGTCATGCGGTCGAGGAACTTTCCCCCGAGTCCGCGGCTGGCTTTGCCCTGGATCCCATTGCGGCCCTGGGCGCCACGCGTGTTGACTTGCCGGGCAATCTTGCCGACGACCTGCTCTGCGGCCGACGCATTCCCGTTGAGCGTGCGCTTGCGGATTTCGATGCCTCGAAGGCGCCGTTTGCGTTGGTGCTCGATGGGGGACTCAAGGCGCTCGCCCGCATCGAGGGTGGCCGCTTTGTCATGGAGCACGTGTTTCCGCAGGCAATCGGCGGTGTTCGATGATGTTGTCCGCTCGCGAGCTCGCGCGTATCTTTTTCGAGGGCGAGTCGGACGAGGCTCGCATCGTTGCTGCCGATACGTTTGATGAGTGCGAGCACTTGGGTGCCGCATCGATTGCCATCGGCGTGTTCGACGGCGTGCACCGTGGACACCAGGAGCTCATTGCGGCGCTTGTCCGTGACGCCCGTGCCCATGGCTGTAAGGCGGTCGTGGTTACCTTCGATCCCGACCCTGACGTCGTGGTGAGCCCTTCGCCCGCTCAAAAATTGATGACGACGGCCGACCGTCTGCATGCCCTGGCTCAAACCGGGGTCGATGCGGTGGTGGCCGTTCCCTTTACGCCTGAGGTTGCGGCGCTTGACCATGTTGATTTTCTCTCGCTGGTGTCGCGTCTGGTCGACATTCGATCGATTCGCGTTGGCAGCGACTTTAGGCTGGGTCGTGGCGGTGCTTCTGGTGTTGCCGAGATGCGCGCCTGGGGTGCCGAGCGCGGCGTTGACGTATACGGGCACGACTTGCTTTGCGAGGGCGGTGAGGCCATTTGCGCCACCCGCATTCGTCATGAGCTGGGACAGGGCCATGTGGAGCTTGCTGCTGAGTTGCTCGGCCGCCCGTATATGGTGCGCGGCGGTGTTATTCGCGGCCGTCACGAGGGTTCTGGCATGGGCTTTCCCACGGCAAACCTACATGTTCCCGACGGCATTCAGGTGCCTGCCGATGGCGTGTATGAGGGCCTGGTGCTGGTCAACGACATCGTGTGGCCCGCTGCCGTTAACGTCGGACTGCCGCCGACGTATGCTGACGATGCGGCATCTGCGCATCTCGAGGCCAATTTAATTGGTTATACGGGCGACCTGTATGGCGCTTCCGTTTCGCTGGCGTTTACGCGCTGGCTGCGTCCGTCGCGCGTGTTCGATTCGCTGGATGAGTTGATCGCGACCGTCGAGGGTAATATCGAAGATATTCGTCACAACTTGGGCGAGCAGGGGGTGAGCGTCCGTGATTAGCGATGAGGAAAAAGACCAGGTCCGCGCTGCGTCCGACCTAGTTGCCATCGTGCAGGAAACGGTTGAGCTCAAGCCCCGCGGCCATGAGTTTTGGGGCTGCTGCCCCTTTCATGGCGAAAAGACGCCGTCCTTCCACATAATCCCTGCCACGCAGGTGTGGCATTGCTTTGGCTGCGGCGAAGGCGGCGATGTCTTCACCTATATCATGAAGCGCGAGAACCTGAGCTTTCCCGAGTCAATCCGATATTTGGCCGATCGCGCGGGTATTGAGCTGCATGACACCGGAGATCGCCGCGAGCGCGGTACCAAGCGTGCCCGAATCTACGATCTGTGCGCCGAGGCCGCCCAGTTCTACCACACCATGCTTATGCGCGGTAAGGACGGCCGTCCGCGCGAGTACTTTGCCAGCCGCGGCATGGGTGGCGACGTCTGCCGCCGCTACTGCCTGGGCTTTGCGCCTGGCCGCAACGCGCTGGTGTCGCACCTGTCCCAGGCGGGTTTTACCCCGCAGGAGATGATCGATGCCAACGTTGCCGTGAGCCGCGGGCGCGGGCAGCTTGCCGACCGCTTCTACGACCGCGTGATGTTCCCCATCTTTGACGAGCAGGGTCACAACATTGCCTTTGGTGGTCGCATCATGGGTGACGGCCAACCCAAGTACCTCAATACCGCCGAAACGAGCGTGTTTCATAAAAAGCGAAACCTCTACGGCTTTAATTGGGCCAAGGAGTTTATCGTCGCGCAGGATACCGCCATCGTGGTGGAGGGCTATACCGACTGCATCGCCTGTTGGGAAGCGGGGATTAAAAACGTTGTCGCCACGCTGGGCACCGCGCTCACGGAGCATCACGTCAAGACGCTCACCCGCTTTGCCAAGCGCATCGTGTATATGTTTGACGGCGATGCTGCCGGTCAAAAGGCCGCTCGCCGTGCGATTCAGTTTATCGAGCAGGATTCTATGGACCTGCGCTGCGTGGTGCTGCCCGACGGCAACGACCCCATGGAGTTCATCACGGCGCACGGCGGAGGGGAGCTGCAGAAACGCATTGACGCCGCGGAGCCGCTCATGGACTTCGTGTACCGTTCGCTTCAGGAGTCGAGCGACATCTCCACGCCGGGCGGTCGCGCCAAGGCGCTGGAGGATGCGCTGACGCTTATCTATCCGCTGCGCGACAGCTATATGATCGACACGTACTTTATTCAAATTGCCGACCTGTTGGGTTTGGATCTGGAGACAGTTCGTGCGAGCTCGGGCCGTGTGTTTCGCGATGTCGCCAAGCGCGAGGATGCCGAGCGCCGCCGCGAACAGAACTATGAGCGCCAGCGGGCGCAGGCTGAGCGGTCCGGTAGCGCGGGCGGTCGGGCGTCGGGTTCTCGCGATGCCGGTCGCGGTGCTTGGGCGTCGGGCGCGACGCCGGCAGTAGCGGCGCCGGTCGAGGAAGAGCCGTACGACTATGTCCCGCTCGATGCCTACGGTGCCGCGCCCGTGGAGGTCGTCGACGACCTGCCGCCGATCGACGTGCCTGATGGTATGGGTGCTGCACCTGTGACTGATGGTTCGGGCGCTCCGGCTGCGGCGGCGCCGATGGTTCTTACTGATCTTGAGCGTAAGTCCTTGGCAGGGGAGCGTGAGCTGCTGACCATGCTCACGAGCTACCCCGACCTGTTCCGCACGTATGCCGACCGCATCTGCTCTATCGAGTGGGTTGACCCACGTCACGAGTCCATCGCATGGGCCGTTCTGGCAACTCCGCCGGGAACCGATCCTGCAGCCTGCATGGATGCGGCGCGCTCGGTGTGTCCCGAGGCGGCAACGCTTGTGAGTGCCGGGCGCATCTCGGCGACGAGCAAGCACCCCACCGAGACGAACATCGTGTTTATGCTCGATACGCTCGAGCTCTACACCATCAAGCGCCGCATGCGTGCCGCACAGGCCAAGCTGCGCCAGGACCGTTCGCTCGACGATGAGGCCCGTCGCGCGCTGACCGTGCAGGCCGCGCAGGATTCGCAGCGTCAACGCGAACTGCAAAAGTCGATCGGCGGCGTGGCGGACCCGTTCCGTTTGATCGGTCTGGAGGCCGCAGGCACCGAACAGGCCTAGATGTTGTGGTCAACCAGCGTATTCTTGCCTATATCCAGTCCTCTTTTTGGGTATAGACGTCAATGTGTGTGCTAAAGTATTGAGTCCTGTGGACTATGAAGGGAGAATCTGTGCCAAAAAAGACTGAGAGCACGGGTACTGGGCTGGAATCCTACGTTGCAAAGCTCATGGGCAACGGCTCAAACAGGACTTCGGTAACCGAGGACGAGATTCAGGTCGCCCTGAAGGATATCGATGTTTCTGACGAGCAGCTCACCGCGGTGTATTCCGCGCTGCGCAACAGCGGCATCCAGATTATCTCCGCGAGCGGTAACGACGACGCCCCCATGGACGTCGACGATGACGATAACGATACCGATACTGACGATTTCGATGATGACGACGAGCACGATTCCGGCTCGCTTGACGATCACGAGCTCAAGATGGCCCGTCAGGCCGATGCCGAGATGGGTTCTTCCAAGAGCAAGAAGAAGCGCACCGTGCGCACGTCCCGTTCACGCTCCCGCGTGCGTGGCATCGATGCCTCCACGGTGATGCTGACCGGCGACCCGGTTCGTATGTACCTCAAGGAGATCGGCAAGGTCGACCTGCGGACCGCCTCCGAAGAGGTCGATCTGGCCATGAAGATCGAGGCCGGTCTCGAGGCCACCGAGAAGCTCGAGGCTGCCGATGCCGGCGAGCTCGAGCTCACGCGTGCCGAGATGCGTCGTCTTACGCGCATTGAGAACGTGGGCCTCGAAGCCAAGCAGGCACTCATCAGCGCAAACCTGCGTCTGGTTGTCTCCATCGCCAAGCGCTATGTCGGCCGCGGCATGCTGTTCCTGGACCTGATCCAAGAGGGCAACCTCGGTCTGATTCGCGCCGTCGAGAAGTTCGACTACCAGAAGGGCTTCAAGTTCTCCACGTACGCCACGTGGTGGATCCGTCAGGCCATTACGCGCGCTATCGCCGACCAGGCCCGTACCATCCGTATTCCCGTGCATATGGTCGAGACTATCAACAAGCTCGTCCGCGTGCAGCGCCAGCTCCTTCAGGACCTGGGTCGCGACCCGACCCCCGAGGAGATCGGTGCCGAGATGGACATGAGCGCCGACCGCGTCCGCGAGATCCAGAAGATCTCGCAGGAGCCCGTGTCGCTCGAGACCCCCATCGGCGAGGAAGAGGATTCCCAGCTGGGCGACTTCATCGAGGACTCCCAGGCTATCGTTCCGCCCGATGCTGCCAGCTTCTCCATGCTGCAGGAGCAGCTCACCCAGGTGCTCGACTCGCTTGCCGATCGTGAGCGCAAGGTTATCGAGCTGCGCTTTGGCCTTGTCGACGGGCATCCCCGCACGCTCGAGGAGGTCGGTCGCGAGTTTGGCGTCACGCGCGAGCGTATCCGCCAGATCGAGTCCAAGACCTTGGCCAAGCTCCGCCACCCGAGCCGCAGCAGCAAGCTCAAAGACTATATCGAGTCTTAGGGTTACGGCGTTTTACCAAACGCCGTAACTGGCCGACGCTGCGCGGACACCAGAGCGACAACTTGTCATTCAAAGAGGACGGCATGACCAGAAGGTCTATGCCGTCCTCTTTTCATGCCAATTTGTTCGCTCTGGTGCCCGCTCGCTGGCATTGTCAAAACATCGGCGTTTCCGTTGCCGGTGCCGGCAGTTAGGCCGTCCCCAAGGGATCAAGGGGTTGATTTTCAATCTCAACGCAACAGCCTGAACGGGCCCCGCGTTTCCGC
>CAUGNZ010000031.1 GCA_959601045.1 uncultured Collinsella sp. | reverse complement strand
CTGAGGGTGCTGGAAGACCTGCTTGGCCTCGCCATGCTCGACGATCTTGCCGCCATTCATAACGATGATGTCGTCAGAGATATAGCGGACCGTCTGGATGTCATGGCTGATGAACACCATGGCCAGGCCGAGCTCCTTCTTAAGGTCGGTCAGCAGGTTCAGAATCTGCGCACGGACCGAAACGTCCAGAGCCGAGGTGGGCTCGTCGGCGATGATGGCATCGGGGTTCAGCGACAGGGCACGGGCAATTGCGACGCGCTGGCGCTGGCCGCCCGAAAGCTGGCCGGGAAGAACCTCGGCGGCGGAGCTGGGCAGACCGGTGAGCTCCAGGAGCTCCTTGACGCGCTTCTCCTGCTCTGCCTCGGTGCCCAGGTTGTGGACGCGCATGGGGTCGAGCAGTTGCTCGCGAACGACCATGCGGGGGTTGAGCGCCGTGGCCGGGTTTTGGAACACGACCGAGATGACGCGACCCATGTGGCGACGGTCCTCGGCGGTACGCTTGGTAACGTCCTTGCCCTTAAAGTAGACCTTGCCGCTCGTGGGGGCCTGCAGGCCGCACATGACGTTGGCGGTGGTGGACTTGCCGCAACCGGACTCACCGACGATGCCGATGGTCTGTCCGGGCATGAGCTTAATCGTTACACCCTGGACGGCGTGAACCAGGTTGGGGTGCAGAATCGAGCCGGTACGGGTCCTAAAGGTGACGTGGACGTCATCAAGGAAGATGATCGGCTCGACGCCGTTGACTGCGGTCTCGCTCATCTACATCACCTCCGCGTGAGGGGTCAAACCATTTGCCTTGAGCACCTCGTCGGGGAGCTCGGAATAGAAGTGCTCGGTGCCGGGCACGCGCTTGAAGACCGGACGGGTGTCCAGGCCAATACGCGGATGGCTCGAGCGGGGCGCGAAGCGATCGCCCTTGGGGAAATCGCGCGGGCTCGGAACGGCGCCGGGCACCTGGTGCAGGCGGCCCGAACCGCTCTCGATGGACAGGACGGAACCCAGAAGGCCGCGGGTGTACTCGTGAATCGGGTTGGTGAGCAGCTCCTTGGTGGGCGCCTGCTCGATAACCTGGCCGGCGTACATAACCGTGATGTTATGAGCGACCTCGGCGACCAGTGCCAGGTCGTGCGAAACGAAGATCATGGCAAAGCCGAGCTTGGCCTGAAGATCGTTGAGCAGCTTGATGACCTGCTTCTGGACGGTAACGTCCAGAGCGGTCGTGGGCTCGTCGCAGATAACCAGCTTGGGGTCGCGGGTAAGGGCCATAGCGATCAGGACACGCTGACGCTGACCACCGGAAAGCTCATGCGGATAGCTCTCGAGCGTACGCTTGGGATCGAGACCCACGAGCTCCAGGAGTTCCTCGGCGCTGCGGGTGCCGCCGCGCTTGGTGAGCTGCTTCATCTGAGCGGAGATGAGCATGGAGGGGTTGAGCGAGGACAGGGCGTCCTGATAGACCATGGCGATATCGGTACCGCGCAGGCCGAACCACTCTTTCTTGCTCATCTTGAGCAGGTCGCGACCCTCCCAGAGAACCTCACCGGAAAGGTGCTCGTCATCATCGGTCAGACCCATGATGGCCAGCGTGGTGATGGACTTACCGCAGCCGGACTCACCGACCAGGCCCATGGTCTGGCCAGGACGGACATCAAAGTTGACATGATCGACGACGTTGATGTCACCGTGGTGCTCAAACTGGATGCAGAAATCGCGGACCGAAAGAATCGGTTCAACGGACTCATCGGGCACATGGCGGTCGTTACGCTTGAGTTCGACATCACGCAGAGCGCCAAGACGGGCGGACAGGGACTGAGCCTGCTCCTTGTAGGCGCGAACGGGGTCGGAGACCAGCAGGTCGGCCTCGCGGCGCTTGGAGGAGTCGGTCGGATCCAGGGCGGCGGAGGGGGCGGCAGCCATAGCGTCGGTAATGCCCTCGGACAGGATGTTGAGCGCCAGGCAGGTGATCATGATGGCCAGGCCCGGGAACAGTGCCTGCCACCAACGGCCGGCAAGCACGCCACCGCGAGCGTCGGCGAGGATGTTGCCCCAGGTAGCGGTAGGCTCCTGAATACCAGCACCGATGAAGGTCAGCGAGGCCTCGAAGATGATGGCGTCGGCGACCAGGGTAACGGTGAAGACCATGATCGGGGCGATGCAGTTACGCAGAACATGCTTAATCAAAATCCACGGAGCCTTGGCACCGGACACGATGACCGCGCGGACATAGTCCTCGCCGTACTCGGACACGATGTTGGCGCGCACGATACGGGCAATCTGCGGAGTGTACATAAAGCCGATGGCGAAGATGATCGACGGCACGGAGTTGCCCAGGATGGAGACGAAGACGGCCGCGAGGGCGATGCCCGGGATGGACATGATGATGTCCAGGATGCGCATGATCGCCTCGGAAACGGACTTGCGCGAAACCGCCGCGAGGGCGCCCACGACCGAGCCGCAGACCAGAGCCATGGCGGTAGCACCAAAGCCGATGATCAGCGAGTAACGGCCACCGTAAAGCATACGCGACAGGATGTCGCGACCCTTATCGTCGGTGCCGAAGATAAATCCATTGCCGGGAGCCTGGCGAGCAGTGAAAATCTCGACCGGGCTATAGGGGGCGAGCAAGGGAGCAAGAATCGCAGTAAGGGCGACCAGCGCCAGCACGACGGCGGCAATCTTAGAAGACAGCGTCATCTTCTTCCAGCCACCGAGCTTGAGCCCCTTGGAGGCAGCTTTCTCGAGCTGCTCGGTTTGCTTCTCTCGAATCTTTACCATAATCTACACCGTCCTGATGCGCGGGTTGATGAGCAGGTAGAGCATGTCAACCACGATGTTGATGATGATGAAGGCAAGAGCAACGACGATGACGACGCCCTGAACCAGGTTCGCCTCGTTGCCCTGAACGCCCTGCAGAATCGCAGTACCCATGCCGGGGAGGTTGAAGATGACCTCGATGACGACGGCGCCGCCCATAAGGTAGCCGATCTTAAGACCGAGGGTGGTGACCGGGGTGATCAGCGCGTTGCGCAAAACGTTGATGCCGACAACGACCTTCTCGGGAACGCCGGCGCCGCGAGCCATACGGACATAGTCCTTATCGAGCTCCTCGACCATGGCCGTACGCACGATACGAGTCATCTGACCCGTCAGCGGAAATGCCAAGGCGATGGCGGGCATGATCATGCGTCCCAGATAACCAGCCGGATTCGTGGTGAAGTGAGGCAGAGCACCCGATGCCGGGAGCACCTTAAGGTAGGAAGAGAACAGCAGAATCAACAGGACGGCAAGCCAGAACGACGGGGTTGCCAGGCCGGCAATGGAAAAGACGCGGATCACTTGGTCCGGCCATTTATCGCGATACAGTGCCGCGATGACGCCGAGCAAAAACGAGACGACCGCGCCGATGGCAAGACCGATAAAGGTCAGCTGCATCGTGACGGGCAGGGCCGTGGAGATGCGCTTGGCAACGGAGTTGCGAGCAGCACCATAGGTGCCCATGTCGCCATGGATCAGATCGCCCATGTAGCGCACGTAGCGCACGGGCCAGGGGTCGTCCAGACCATACTTCTCATGGTACTCGGCAACCGCCTCGGGCGAGGCACCGTCACCCAACGCCGTATAGGCGGGGTCGGTCTTGGAGAACGACATAAGGAAGAACACCAGGACGGTGACGCCCAATGCCATGATCGGCAGCGCCACGAGACGCCTTCCAATCAAACGTAGAAAGTTGTTCACGTTCTCTCCCCTTTCTTTTGTCGGTAGGACCAACTGGTATATGAGTATGGATACTCATTACAAGACCCGAGCGACGTCGAGGTCGCCCGGGTCTTTGTTTCAACTATGAGGACGTTGCCTTACGACCGACGCCCCACATATGACTCAAGCGAGTCTTAGGCCTTGACGGTCGCGACGCCCCTGAAGGACATGCTCGTCGTGCCGATGCCCTTGAAGCCATCGAGAGCCTCGCCGTTGGGCGCGGTGGACGGATCGTCCCAGGAAGCGGAGACGGTCTTAACGTGGACAACGGGGTACAGAACGGCGTTGTCAGCGATGATGTCGAAGCACTCGTTCCACTTCTTCTGCTGCTCGTCGCCCTCGGCGGCAAGAGCCTCGTCCATGAGACCGTGGAGCTTCGCCCACTCCTCGGACTCCTTCCACGGGCAACGGGTCTGCATCCAGACGTTGTCGCCGTACCACCAGTTGAGCAGCAGGTCGGGGTCAGCGCCGAAGCAGGACGGATCGCCAGGAGCGAGAAGGATATCGTAGGCCTCGCCGCCGTCGATGGCAGCGTAGGTGGCCGCCGAAGTATCGGTCTGGATGGTCACATCGAAGCCGAGAGCGTCGAGGTCGTTCTTGACCTGAGCGGCCATGCCCTTGATCTGCTCGTTGTCGGTAGTGCGCAGGGTGATGGCGCCCGGGGTGATGCCGGACTCCTCGATGAGCTTCTTGGCCTTCTTGGCGTCGGTCTTGTACACCGTGGAAGCCTCATGATAGTTGGTGAAGCTCTTGGGCAGGTAGCAGCTGGCGGCGGTGGCAAGGCCGGCGAAGGTGTTGCTGATCATCTTCTCGGTGTCGAGCGCGTACATGACGGCCTGACGGACCTTGACGTTGTTCCAAGGCTCCTTGGCGACGTTGAACATGACGAAGCGGGTGCCGAAGCCCTGGACGTTGTCGATCTTGCAGCCGGCGCTCTCGAGCTGGTCGACGGCGTCAGCGGTGACGAGCTCCATAACGAGCGTGGAGCCCTCCTGCTGAGCGGTAACGCGAGCGGTGGGGTCGGTCAGGATGCTGTACTGGATCTTCTCGTCCTCGGCAGCATACTCACCGTTGTACTCGGGGTTGGGAACCAGGGTGATCTCGGTATCGGAGATGGAGTCGTACATCCAGGGGCCGGAACCGATCGGCTGCTTGGCGCGATCCTCCTCGGCCTGGGTGGCCGGGGTAACGCGGATGATGGCCAGACGATCCTTGAGCAGGGAGAAGTTGGGGACCTTGGTCTTGACCGTCACGGTGCTGGCGTCCTTGGCCTCGATGGACTCGAAGGGCTGGAAGAACGGAGCATACGTAGCAGAAGCGGCGCAAGCGGTGTAGGAAGCGACGACGTCGTCAGCAGTGACCTCGGTGCCATCGGAGAACTTAGCGCCCTTGCGGATGGTGACCTCGAAGGTGGTGTCGTCCACGGACTTGGGATCGTCGGTGGCGAGCTCGTTGAAGGTGCTGTAGTCGTGGTAATCGATACCGTAGAGGCCCTCGATGACGTGCCAGTTAGCACCCAGGCCCACAGCGGAGCCGGTGCTGGCGGGGTCGAAGCTGGACGGAGCGTATGCGGAACCAGCGGTGATCACGCCGCCGCCACGGTTGGCGGAATCGGCGGAACCGGAAGCGGAACCCTCGTCGCTAGAGCTGCCACCGCAGCCGGTGAGACCAAGGCCGGCGACAGCAGCGACGCTGCCGGTGAGGCCGAGGAACGAACGCCTGGACATACCCTTGTTGATGATGGCCATGTCTTCTCCTATCAATAGAGAATCTTACCCGGGAGCACCTAGACTTGCCCCCGCGCAACTTGCGGACGATATATACCTTACCTACCGACAAACCCAACTGAGGTGCCGCGGTCGGCGACCGATACATACATACGCTTGAACGGTATTTGCTACCGTTCACCGAATTCATTGACAAACGATTCGCCAGACAGTATGTATCGACGAGGTGAGATATCAGTCTTCGTCAACCCGCAGGATAGCAGGGTTGTTCACCATGGCCAGTCAAACGTTTTAGCGTTAATAAAACCCGAAATCGGCAGGTAATCGCCGCGAAACAAATGGTTGAAAATCGGCCAATCATGTATACCAGTTATTTAGAAGCGCGTTTAGTTTTCGGAACGGTTGGCAGATGTCTGGCCGCGCTCGGCATTCCATGCAACAAGTGCCTCGTGGACCGCTTTGGCGACATCGGCCGGAACGCCTCGAACTTCTGCAATCTCCTGCTCGCTGGCCGCGCGCAAACGCTTCATCGAGCCAAAATGGCGCATAATGGCACGTTTTCTGGTGGGTCCCACGCCCGGAACGTCGTCAAGCACCGAAACCGTCATAGCCTTATCGCGCAACTCGCGGTGGAACGTAATCGCAAATCGGTGGGATTCATCGCGGACCTGCTTGATCAGATAAAGCGAAGCGGAGCCGGTCGGCAGCACGACGGGAGTCTCGTCCCACGGCACGAAAACCTCCTCATCGGCCTTTGCCAAGCCACAAACTGGTATATCGAGGCCGAGCGCCTCAAGTTGCTTAATCGCAGCGGTCAATTGCGGCTTGCCGCCATCGACAACGAGCAAATCGGGGCGCGAGCCAAAGCGCTCGTCCGCCATGCGCTCGGGAGCATAGCGACGCCCCAGAACCTCGGACATCGATACGAAGTCGTTCGCCTCGTCCAATTCGGCCTGAATTTTAAAGCGACGATACTGGCCCTTGTCAGCACGGCCGTTGGTAAATACTACCATCGAAGCAACGGTAAAAGTGCCGTGCAACGTCGAGATATCGAAGCACTCGATGCGCAACGGCGGCGCAGGCAGCGCCAGTGCACTTTCGAGCTCCAGGAGCGCCCGATTGGTGCGATCGTCAGCATACCCCGTGCGCATCATGTAGCGCATGAGGGCATGGCGCGCATTTTTGGAAGCCATATCGAGCAGACGGTGCTTTTCGCCGCGCTGCGGCCTATGGAGACGGCAAGAGCGTTCGCGCTTGCCCGCAAGCCACTCCCCCAACGCTTCGGCATCCTCAAGCTCGACAGAGAGATTGATCTCGGCTGGAATATCAGCCGTCTCGTCGTAATAGCGCTTAAGAAAGCCCGATTGAAGCTCTTCCTCGTCGACATCCAGGCCTTTATCGAGGATGAACTCACAAGTTCGAACCGTTCGGCCCTCGCGAACGACAAAGACACAGGCGGCAGAGATAGTCTCTTCGCGGTAGAAGCCGATGACGTCGATATCGACGCTTGATGGAAAAACGACCTGTTGGCGATCGTCCAGGCCCCTAATGACTTCCAGGCGACGCTTGACGCGCGCGGCCCGCTCAAAATCGAGCGTCTCGGCTGCCTCCGCCATCTCGGACGTAAGCTCGTCGACGACATCCTTGCGATGGCCCGACAAGAAACGTTCGACACGCTTGACGTTCTTGGCATAGTCGGCAGGGGAAATTGCGCCGACGCATGCGCCCGGCCCGCGCCCGACATGGTAGTCAAAGCAGGGACGCCCGTTTTGCGCGCAAATCATATTGACGATGTCTTCTTCGCCCTTATGAGATTCGACGATACGACGACAACGACGCCACTCCGCACAGGATGCGGAGCAGATGGGGATAACCTTGCGTAGCGTATCGATGGTCTCACGCGCCGCACGGCTATCGGTATAGGGGCCAAAATAGCGCGTTCCCGGTCTATGACGCTCTCGCGTGTATTTGATAGCCGGAAACAAGTCGTTCTTGGTAATGGCGATAAAGGGATAGCTTTTATCGTCTTTGAGATCGACGTTAAAGTACGGATGGTACTGACCGATCAGATTGCGCTCGAGCACCAATGCCTCGTGCTCGGTCTCCACCACAATATAGTCGAAGCTCGCCACCAGCTGCATCATGAGCGGAATCTTTTGACGCTCGTCCTGTAGCGTCACGTATTGACGCATACGGGCACGCAAGTTTTTTGCCTTGCCCACATAGATGACATCGCCCTTGGCATCTTTCCAAAGGTAGCAGCCGGGTTGCGTGGGAACGCGCGAAACCTGTTCGGCAAGTGTTGGGATGTTGTCGTGACCTGCCACGAGCACCTACTTGCGACGAAGCAGCGCCGAGACCTCGGGCATCTTAAAAACGAAGGCAAGGCCAAAAGTTACAGCGAGCGAGACGACGCCTGCAACACAAACGTAGCCCAGGGTAATTAGGATCGAGCCGCCAAGCGCTCCGACAAAGTGCTCAAGTGCCCACATGACGCCGGTGCCCGCGGCAGCGCCCAAGCCACCGAACAGTAGGCCGAAGAAACCGCCGTGCAGGATAGACTTGACCTGAAGGCCATGCAGACGACGGCGCAGCCACCACAGTGAGCATCCGACCAAGACCACGTAGTCAACGACGTACGAAAGCGCAATTGCCGGCATACCGTATCCCAGCACCACGCCAAACAGCAGCACCGAACCGGCCTGACCGATAGCGGAGTACAGGCAATAGCGGCTATAAGGTTTCATATCGAGCAGGGCCGAGAAGCTCTTCTGCATCAGCACAACCACGCCGTAGAGCGGCAGGGAAAGTGCCAGATAGATAAGGAACTCCGACACCAGCGCCACGCCGGATTCATCGAACTTGCCGGCGCAGTAGATCATGTTGAGCGGACGGGCGAAGACGATCAGATACAGTGCAAACGGAATCAGGAAGAAGAGCATCTGGGCGACACCGCGCGAAATGCCCGTGCGGACGCTGTCGTAATCCTTCTCCTGTGCGTCGTGAGAGAGCTCGGTATAGAGCGCCGTCGAAAGCGAGGCGGCGATCAGCGCATAGGGCAGCGTGTACCACAGGCGCGCATAGGCGATGACAGAAGGACCGGTCTCGGGCTGCACCACCAACGCGGCGGCATTGGTAATGGAGGTCGAGACAAACATGCACACCGTGGCGAGCAGCGTCGGGATACCAAGCGCAATCGTCTGTCGCAGCGCGGGGTCCTTAAAGTCGATATGGATATGAGGATGCACGCCATGCTTGCCAAGCGCGGGAATCTGGCAGGCCATCTGGACAAAGACGCCGAGGGTCGTACCAGCTGCGATCAAGATAATACCGGCCCGCTCGCCAAATTGTGCAGACACGGGAGCAAAGCCCATAAAGCTGGCAATGACGATGACATTGTTGAGAACCGGGGCAAACGTCGACCAGAAGTAGTCGCGGTGCGCGTTGAGAACGCCCGAGAACACCGAGCCCAAGCCATAAAACAGAATTTGGATTGCAAAGAAGCGGAACATGAACGCAGCGGTATCCATGCTGCCGCCATCGCCCGAAAGGAACGACTGCGTCCAAATAAAGCCGGGAGCAAACACGGTGCCCAGCAGCGAGATGCCGCCCAGCAGCAGAAGCAGAATACCGAGCAGGTTGCCGACATACTCGTTCGATGCCTCGCGGCCCTGCTCGCGCCTCACACCCATATACACCGGCAAAAACGCCGTAACGAGCATGCCGCCCATCACGAGCTCGTAAAGCATGTTGGGCAGGTTGTTGGCAACCTGATAGGAGGACGAGAGCAGCGACATGCCGATGGCGGCTGCCATGACCCACGTGCGGATAAACCCGGTGACGCGCGACACGATGGTCAGCACGGTCATGAGGCCAGCAGAACGACCAACCGTGGAGTAGTCCGACGAACCCATATCGTCTACGTCGTCCTGAGAGTCCTCATGAACCTCATCTTGTGGCGGCAAATCGTCCACGACGGCAAAGGAGCCGGTCATCGCAAAGGGATCGTCAACCAAAACGGCGTCATCAGCAGGTGCGGCGTCATCGCTGTTCGGCATGTTGTTACCGGATACGGCATCATCATCGAATATGGCATGGTCGCCAAACACCGTGTCAACTTCTTTGGTGGCGGCGGTTCGGGCAGAAAACGACAGAGGGTCCCAGTCGTCATCACCGTCGATGGCCACGCCCTCGACGGGATCGGTCGAACCAAGCGGCGACCATTCGTCATCCGAAAGAAGCGGTTCGCCATCATCATGAGCCGCGGGCTTGGCAGAACGAGCGGCAGGAGCGATCTGCGGTGTACTCTTTCCCTGGGCCGCCATCAAAAACACCGCCGTCTCATCGGGACGCGGCGCACGAGGAGCCTCGGAGGCGATCGGCATCACGCTGGCGCTCGATTGAGCGGCGGCCAAAAAGACAGCCGTCTCATCGGGACGAGCCGAAGAAAGAACCGTACGGGGAAGTGCCGTGCCGGCACCGGCGGCACGCAGGTACACGGCCGTCTCGCCCGGGTCAGCGGCAGCGGACCAGGCGTTTCGAATCTCGTTATCGAACGAAGCGGCCTCGGGCGCGGGCGCCTGAGGAGCCGACCCTTTTGCAAAGTGAGCTCCGCGCTTTGATTCTTCCTGCGGCATCGCTCAGTCCTCTCTCGTGATCGGGGCAACCGTCGCCCCGCAAAATGCAACTAAGTCATCGGGAGCAAGCTCAAGCTGATAGCCGCGCTTGCCACCCGAGATAAAAATGGTATCCCAAAGGACGCATGTCTCATCGATCAGCGTCCGGAAGCGTTTTTTCATACCGACCGGGCTGCAACCGCCGCGGACATACCCCGTCGCGGCAAGCAGATCTTTGACATGCATCATGGTCAGCGACTTTTCGCCTGCGGCGCGCGCGGCGGCCTTGAGGTCGAGCTCGTCGGCAACAGGAATGCAGCACACGACATGGTCGTTGGACGGCGTCGTGCAGACCAGGGTCTTAAATCCCTGACCGGGCTCCTCGCCAAGCTGCTCGGAAATCGCGACGCCCAGACCTGACGATTCATCGCCATCGTCTTCGTACGTATGGAGAACATAGGAGATGCCGGCGCTTTCCAGCTCGCGCATCGCATTGGTTTTTGGCGTCTTAACAGCCTTTGCCATGGCACATCCTTTCCCTCGCAGAGCGACGCAAGGATTAAGTATAGGGCCAATCCCGCCGCATATGCCATCTCGACACACAGAAGCGCCACCGAACCAGAAGGAATCGGTGGCGCGTCGGTACCACGGCGTCTCTTTACTGCGCGTCGAGCTGCGCCTGACGCTCACGGTCACGCTCGAGCAGCGGCGCCAAGAACTTGCCCGTGTAGCTCTGCGAACATGCCGCGACTTGCTCCGGCGTGCCTGAGACCACGACGGTTCCGCCGCCATTGCCGCCCTCGGGACCCATATCGATCAGGCGGTCGGCGACCTTGATGACATCAAGGTTGTGCTCGATCACCAGAACCGTGTTGCCCGCATCGACCAGGCGCTGCAACACGTCGAGCAGCTGGCGAACATCCTCAAAATGAAGGCCGGTTGTGGGCTCGTCCAAAATGTAGAACGTCTTGCCTGTCTGACGACGATGAAGCTCCTTGGCGAGCTTCACGCGCTGCGCCTCGCCGCCCGAAAGCGTCGTAGCGGGCTGGCCCAAGCTCACGTAGCCCAGACCCACGTCATATAGGGTCTGCAGCTTGCGCTTAATCTGCGGGATATTCCCAAAGAAAGCCAGCGCTTCGGTGACACTCATGTCGAGCACGTCCGAGATTGTCTTGCCGCGGTAGGTCACCTCGAGTGTCTCGCGGTTATAACGCTTGCCACCACATACCTCACAAGGGACATAGATATCGGGAAGGAAGTGCATCTCGATCTTGATCTGGCCATCGCCCTTGCACGCCTCGCAGCGACCGCCGCTTACGTTAAAGGAGAAACGTCCCGGCGAGTAGCCGCGCGCCTTCGACTCCGGCGTGCTTGCAAATAGCGCACGCAGATCATCCCACAGGCCAATATAGGTCGCAGGGTTCGAACGCGGCGTGCGACCGATCGGTGACTGGTCGATATCGATTACCTTATCGATGCACTCGATGCCCTCGATCTTCTTGTACGGCCCCACGGGACGCGTCGAACGATGGATGGCATTCGTAAGCGCGGGTGCAATCGTATCGGTGACCAGGGAGCTCTTGCCCGATCCCGAAACACCGGTAACGACTGTGAGCGTACCGAACTCAATCTTGGCGGTAACGTTTTTAAGGTTGTTAGCGCGGGCACCCGTGATCTTAAGACAGCCGCGGCCGGGCTTGCGGCGCTCATCGGGCACGCGAATCATCCGTTTGCCGGTCAAATAGGCACCCGTCATGGAATCGGGGCACGCCATGATATCAGCAGGCGTTCCTGCGGCGACCACGTGTCCGCCGTTAACGCCCGCGCCGGGACCCATATCGATCACGTAGTCGGCAGCGCGAATAGTATCTTCGTCGTGCTCGACGACGATAACGGTATTACCGATATCGCGCAAGCGCTCGAGTGTTTTGATCAGGCGCTCGTTATCGCGTTGGTGAAGGCCGATCGACGGCTCGTCCAGAATGTACAGAACGCCCATGAGGCCGGCGCCGATCTGCGTTGCCAGGCGAATGCGCTGTGCCTCACCGCCGGAAAGCGTCGCCGAGGCGCGATCGAGCGTCAGATAGTCGAGTCCGACATCGACCAGAAAACGCAGGCGCTCCAGGATTTCCTTGACGATGCGCCCGCCGATAAACTGCTGACGCTCGGTAAGCTCCAGGCCCTCAAAAAACTCGAGCGACTCACGACACGACAGGCAGCAGACATCGTAAATGGACTTGCCGCCCACGGTGACAGCAAGCATCTCGGGACGCAGGCGAGCACCATGACAGCTCGAGCATGGCTCTTCGCGAATGTATTTCTCCAAGCGAGCCCTGGTGTTCTCGTTCGTCGTCTCGTTGTAACGCTCGTACAGGATGTTGCGCACACCCGAGAACTTAGTGTCCCACTGGCTGCGACGCCCGTCGAGCTTTTGATAGTCGACCGAGATCTTCGTGTCGCCCATGCCATCCAAAAACGCACGACGCACCCGCGGGGGCAGGTCCTCCCATGGCGTATCGGCACTCACCTTAAAGTGTTTGCAGACCGCAGCAAAAATCTGCGGATAATAGTTGGAATTGCCGAACAGGCTGCCAAAGACTCCGTCGGCAATCGACTTTGAGGGGTCTTCAATCAGTGCCTCGGCATCGACCGTCTTTTTAAAGCCCAGGCCATCGCACTCGGGACATGCACCATAGGGCGCGTTGAACGAGAAATCGCGCGGCTGCAGGTCGTCGATGGAATGCCCGTGCTCCGGGCACGCCAGTGCCAGCGAATACTCCAGCAACTCGCCCTCGGTTCCCTCGGGAGCGTCGCGGTCAGGCAGCATGTACACGTTCACATTACCGTGCGCCAGTGCCGTCGCCTGCTCAACGGACTCGGCAATGCGACCCAGGGAGTTCTCTCGAATCACAATACGGTCGACCACGACCTCAATGTCGTGTTTGAACTTCTTGTCCAGGTCGATAGGGTCGTCAAGTGAGCGCACCTCGCCGTCGACGCGCACACGGCTAAAGCCCTCCGCACGCAGGTCCTCAAACAGCTTGGCATATTCGCCCTTGCGTCCACGAACCACCGGCGCCAACACAAACGCGCGACGGCCCTCCCCCGCCGCCAGCACCTTATCGGCAACCTGATCGGTCGTCTGACGCTCAATGACACGACCGCACTCAGGACAGTGCGGCGTTCCCACGCGAGCAAACAGCAGACGCAGATAGTCGTAAATCTCGGTTACGGTGCCCACCGTCGAGCGTGGGTTTTTGGACGTCGTCTTCTGATCGATCGACACAGCCGGTGACAGGCCGTCAATCGAGTCCAGATCGGGCTTGTCCATCTGGCCCAAAAACTGACGCGCATAGCTCGAAAGGCTCTCGACGTACCGGCGCTGGCCCTCGGCATAGATGGTATCGAACGCCAGTGAGCTCTTGCCCGATCCGGAAAGACCGGTTATGACCACGAGCTGGTCGCGCGGAATGGAAACATCGATATCGCGCAGGTTATGCTCGCGCGCGCCGCGAATAACGATAGAAGAATCAGACATGGAAGCTCCTTGCCTCCTACAACTTCAAATCACACTGACGATGAGTTTAGCGCACTCGACGCGCACAGATGTTCGTAATACAAGATTCGCAGACCTTTTGCGTTGTCTGACGCCGCAGGCCGCACGCTCGGTCCGCACTTTCGAATACCGCCGATCGCCTACCGCGCATCATGAATGACTCCCGCTCGCAAACGAGGGTACAATGACGCTCGTGTCACACCGCGGGGCTCCGGCCCCAACATATACAAAGGAGTCAAACATGGGTTGCGAGCACGCACAGGCAGCCGGCGGGCAAACGTCGCCGTCGCAATTTGAGGAGAATACGCTGTCCGAGGTCAAGCGCGTTATCGCCGTACTTTCCGGTAAGGGCGGCGTCGGCAAGTCATTCGTCACCGGCGCCATCGCCACCGAGCTTGCCCGCCACGGTCACAAGGTCGGCGTCCTCGATGCCGATATTACCGGCCCCTCTATCCCTAAGATGTTCGGCATGAGCGGACGTCACGTCCATGCTCTCGGCAACCTTATGCTGCCCGAAATCTCCGAGCACGGCGTCAAGGTTATGAGCTCTAACCTGCTGCTCCAAAACGAAACCGACCCCGTCCTCTGGCGCGGTCCGGTTATCGCGGGTGCCATCAGGCAGTTCTGGAGCGAAACCTCATGGGGCCCCATCGACTACCTGCTAGTCGACATGCCTCCGGGAACGGGCGACGTCGCCCTCACCGTCTTCCAGTCGCTGCCCGTCGATGGCATCGTCATCGTCACGAGCCCGCAGGATCTGGTCTCGATGATCGTCGCCAAGGCGGTCAACATGGCCGAGAAGATGAACGTGCCCATTCTGGGAATCGTCGAAAACATGAGCTATATCGAGTGCCCCGATTGCGGCAAGAAGATCGAAGTCTTTGGCAAGAGCAAGCTCCCCGAGGTCGCCGAGCGTTACAACCTCGAGATCCTAGGGCAGCTTCCCATCAATCCGGCACTCGCCGAGGCTTGCGATAAGGGCGAGGTTGAGACCGCACTGCCCGACGGCATGCTGCCCCAGGCCGTCTCTGCCGTCGAGGCCATTGCCCCGCACGAGACCGCCGAGGCCTAAGTGAACACAAACGCCTCCTATGACGTCTTGGTAATCGGCGGCGGGGCCTCGGGTCTCGCCGCCGCCATTACGGCCGCACGCGCAGGCAAAAGCGTCTGCATCGTTGAGCGCGATGTTGCCTGCGGCCTTAAACTCCTTGCGACCGGCAACGGCCGCTGCAACCTTTCCAACGAATCAATTGATTTCCAGCGGTACAACCGCCCCGCATTCGTCGAATCCGTCATGGGTCCCCAGCCCGAGCAAGAGCTCGGCAGTTTCTTCTCCTCGCTGGGCATCATGACGACCTCCGAGGAGGGCCGGCTGTATCCACGCTCCCTTCGTGCCGAATCGGTGCGCGATGCGCTTCTCAACGCTTGCAATCACCTGGGTATCACCTTGATCTGTGGAGCAAACGTTACCTCGGCATTCAAAGCCCCCGAGGGCTGGGTACTCCAAATAGACCGTCCCGCGCGAGCACTCAAGGCAAAAAAGCGCGACGACCGAAAATCGGAACTCCGCTCGCTTCGGAAGGTGCTCGCCGACACCCCTCGCAAGAACGAGACGTTGCAGGCAAAGGCCGTAATTATCGCTACGGGCGGCAGCCCTGCCGACATCGCAAAGACGTTCAGCCTTTCCCTCACACCGCAGTGCCCCGTCCTCTGCCCTGTGTCGGCATCGATCTTCGGCGACCAGACCGCGCTCAAGACACTGGATGGCCTGCGCGTCCGCGCCCGTTTGACGCTCATCCGCAATCACGAGGAGCTCTGGTGCGAGGACGGCGAAGTGCTCTTCCGAACCTTTGGCATCTCGGGCGTCGCCGCCTTTAACCTCTCCCGTCGCGTCCAGCGCGGCGACACGATTCTGCTCGACGTTTTCCCCGACCTCTCCAAAGACGAGTTGCTCGATATGCTCAACCAGCGAGTTGAGTTGCTCGGCGGCTTTTCACCCCGCGACCCCCGCTGGCTCGACGGCATGCTCGCCCCGCAGTTCTCTCGCGTTGTCTGCACCGCATTCGAACAGTGCCACCCCGGGTCGCACGACGTCATCCATCTGGTCTCAATCCTCAAGCACTTTAAGCTGCTCGTCGAGGGAACGACAGAGGAGCGTTCGGCCCAGGTCACGCGCGGTGGCGTGCCCATCGAGAGCGTCTCAGCTCCCAACCTCTGCGTGAGCAACGCGGCAGGCGCCCCACTTTACATCTGTGGCGAGGTGCTCGACATCGATGCCGATTGCGGTGGTTTCAACCTTGCGTGGGCTTGGATCTCGGGTATTCGCGCTGCAAGCAGCCTATAGCCGCGCAGTCTATAATCAAAACGCATTCGGGCCGTCTGGGACACCGGGCGGCCTCTTTCTTGCATCTAAGGAGACCTCGATGATCGAAATCACCCAAGTCCACGCGTCACTCGATGAGGCCGGCGACGAAACTTCCTGCCTTGCTATTGGTAGACGCGCCGTCAAGCGAGCCCTGCGATGCGAGGATTCCCAGATTAAAGCCATTGAGCTCCATCGCAAGTCAATCGACGCCCGTAAAAAGCGAGATGTCCATTTTATTTTGAGCTTTCGAGTTGAGCTGACAAGCTCCCGACTCGAGCAGGAGGTGGTCGACCGCGTCGCCGAGCGCGACCGCTCGCGCATCCGCATGGTAGACGGCGAGGCTCCTTCATTCCCCAACCCTGTCCCGAATGCACTCAAGGGGCGTCCCGTCGTTGTCGGCGCCGGTTGCGCCGGTCTCTTCGCCGCCCTGACCCTTGCCGAAGCGGGCCTTAAACCCCTGCTCATCGAGCGCGGCGACCCCGCGCTTCGCCGCTCGGAAGCGATTGATCTCTTTCTTAAGGAGCGTATCCTCGACCCCGAAAGCAATATCCAATTTGGCCTGGGCGGCGCAGGAACCTTCTCGGACGGCAAGCTCAACACGGGAACCAAGAATCCCGCCCATCGACTGATTCTTGAGACCTTCGTCGAAGCGGGCTCACCTCGTGACATCCTGTGGGACGCCAAGCCGCACATTGGCTCCGACATCCTCCCCACCGTCGTCACCAACATTTCTCAGCGCATCGAGCGGCTCGGTGGAACCGTCCGCTATCGAACAAAGCTCGTCGATATTCGAACCGATGGATCTGGCGCCATCACCGGCATCGATGTCCAACCGCCCCAAGAAACCACAAGCGAGACAATCGCCACAAAGCACCTCATTCTCGCCTGCGGCCATTCCGCCCGCGACGTATTCGAGCTTCTCAAAGAACATAACGTTGCCCTCGCGCAAAAGACCTTTGCCATGGGCGTGCGCATCGAGCATCCACAGCGCGACATCGACCGTGCCCAATATGGCCCCTCGGCGGGGCACCCGGCACTCGGAGCAGCCCCCTACAAGCTTGTCGCCCATCTCCCCAACGGCCGCAGCGTGTTCTCATTTTGCATGTGCCCCGGCGGACAGGTTGTCGCGGCTTCTTCCGAGCAGGGCCATCTGTGCGTCAACGGTGCCAGCCTCAATGCCCGCGACGGGCGTAACGCAAATGCCGCCCTACTCGTCAACGTCACACCCGACGACCTTCCCGGCGATGATCCGCTCGCAGGCATTGAGCTCCAGCGCGCCTGCGAGCGAGCCGCCTATCGCCTGGGTGGCTCTAACTGGAACGCGCCGGCACAGCTCGTCGGAGATTTCCTTGCTAGACGCGCCAGCACGGCACCCGGAAAGGTAAAACCAACCTATCCACTTGGCGTGACCTGGACGGCGATCGACGATGCCCTCCCGCAGCATATCGTCGAATCGCTTCGTTTGGGAATCCCCCTGCTCGGTAAGAAGCTGCGCGGCTATGACCGCCCCGATGCGGTCCTCACTGGCGTGGAGACACGCTCGAGCTCCCCGGTCACCGTCACCCGCGATCGAACATGCCACGCCACGTCGACCCCGGGCCTTTACCCTTGCGGCGAGGGTGCCGGATATGCCGGCGGCATCATGAGTGCCGCCACCGACGGCATCCGTTGCGCCGAGGCGCTGATAGCAGACCTCTAGTGCACGAACTCTCGCGTCCGAACGACACAGGCCCCGAGCTCCACAGGGAACTCGGGGCCTGTTCACTACTTCCTGAATCGTGCACCCTGGCGTTTTCTGCCCGAAGCAAAGGTAGAGCCCTTGCGAGCCTGCGAACGCAAACGCTCAATCGTTTCGTCCTCAGATGCGCCCTCAAGCATCGCCCGAATCTGAACGACGGCATCGCGCAGACGCGCCGCCTCCTCAAAGTCCATGGCGGCGGAAGCGTTACGCATGTCTTCCTCCATGGTCTCGACGATCCGCACGAGCTCGTCATGCGGTAGCCCTTCCAGCTGCTCGGCAAGCGTCTGCTCGGGTGCCACCGTCTCCGGCACGGCGCCCTCACCGTTTTCGTCGGGTGTATAGAATGCGCCGTGACCCAGAGAGTCGCCCTTCGAGCGTCCCTTCGAGCCCACAGTCTTTTCGGCCTCGGCAATAAAGCTCGAAATGTCGTTGATAGCCTTGCGGACCGTCTTGGGCACAATGCCATGTTCTTCGTTATATGCCATCTGAATCTCGCGACGGCGCTGCGTCTCCTCGATGGCCTCTTTCATCGAATCGGTCACAACGTCCGCATACATGATGACTTCGCCATCGGCGTTACGGGCCGCGCGTCCAATCGTCTGAATCAGCGAACGGCGGTTGCGCAAGAAGCCTTCCTTATCGGCATCGAGAATTGCCACCAGTGAGACCTCGGGAAGGTCTAGGCCCTCGCGGAGCAGGTTGATGCCAACGAGAACATCGATCTTGCCCTCGCGCAGCGTTCGCAGGATCTCGACACGATCCATTGTCGCTGTATCAGAGTGCATGTAATTGACCTTAATGCCCGCATCAAGCAGATGGTCGGTCAGGTCCTCGGCCATGCGCTTGGTCAACGTGGTCACCAGCACGCGCTCCTTGCGGGCAACGCGCTCGCGAATCTCGTCCTCAAGATCGTCAATCTGCCCACGAACCGGACGCACATCGATCTTGGGGTCGAGCAGTCCGGTCGGACGAATGATCTGCTCAACGTCGTTCTGGCTAACCCGCAGCTCATAGTCGCCCGGCGTGGCCGAAACGTAGATGAACTGGGGAATCCTCGCCTCAAACTCATCGAAACGAAGCGGGCGGTTATCGAGTGCCGAAGGCAGACGAAAACCATGCTCCACCAGCGTCACCTTACGCGAGCGGTCGCCTTCGTGCATGCCGCGGATCTGCGGCACCGTTACATGGCTCTCGTCGATGATGCAGAGCATGTCCTTAGGAAAGTAATCGATCAGGGTAAACGGCGGCTCGCCCGGTTTTCGACCGTCCAGATGACGCGAGTAGTTCTCGATACCGTTACAAAAACCCATGGTCTCGAGCATCTCGAGATCATAGTCGGTGCGCTGCTGCAGACGCTGTGCCTCGAGCAGCTTATCAGTCGCCTTGAGCTCGGCCACACGCTTCTCGCACTCTTCGCTGATTGATTTCAGAGCCGCTTTGACCTTAGGCTTCTCAGTCACGTAGTGCGAGGCCGGCCACACGGGAATGGCCTCGTACTCACGCAGCATCTCGCCGGTGACCTCGTCGATCTCGGCAATCAGCTCGACCTCGTCGCCAAAGAACTCAAACCGCAACGGATGCTCGGCATAGGGCGGATACACGTCGACGACATCGCCGCGCACGCGGAAGGTACCACGTGCCAAATCATAGTCATTGCGATCGTACTGGATATCGATAAGCGCATGGATAAAGTCATCGCGCTCGAGCGGCACCTTCTTGTCGACGTTCGGCGCCAAGCCCGCATAGTCCTCGGGAGAACCGATGCCATAGATACACGAGACCGATGCGACGACGATCACGTCGCGTCGAGAAAGCAGCGATGCGGTCGCCTGATGTCGCAGCATCTCGACCTCTTCGTTAATCGAGGAATCCTTCTCGATATACGTATCACTCTGCGGTACATACGCCTCGGGCTGATAATAGTCGTAGTACGAGACGAAGTAGACCACGGCGTTGTTGGGAAAGAATTCCTTGAGCTCGCTCGCGAGCTGGGCGGCGAGGGTTTTATTGGGAGCCATGACCAGCGTCGGCTTACCGAGAGCTTCGATGGTCTTGGCCATGGTAAAGGTCTTGCCCGAACCAGTCACGCCCAGCAAAACCTGATAGCGATCTCCGTCCCTCACGCCCTTCACAAGCGACTCAATGGCCTTAGGCTGGGAACCAGCGGGCTCGTATGGAGACACGACCTCAAACGGCACCTCAGAGCCCTCAACGCCAAAACGTTTGAGCTCTCCTCCAACACGCTCAACTTCAAATTCCGCCATGGATACTCCTAACTCATATATCTGCAGTATACGCAGGCGGCAGGCATAGTCCTATACGAACCGATCGGGATAGAGGGTCTTGTAGCGAACCCAGGCATTATTGACACGAATCAGATACGCCTGCGTCTCGGGAAAGGTGATTGCATTATGAAGCGAGGTGCTCTGCTGCGCCCATCCGTCGACATTGCCCATGCCGGCGTTATAGGCGGCAATGGCACTGTCAGTCGATCCGTTAAAATACGTTAGAAGATACGAAAGATACGCACAGCCAAACTCGATGTTCGTAGCCGGATCGTTAAGGTTGCCGGCCGAATACTCGCCACCATCGACAAGACCCTTGGCAATCATATCCTGGGCAGTCTCGGGCATCAGCTGCATCAACCCCCGAGCGCCTTGATTCGACTCAGCCTCGGGATCCCAATTCGATTCCGACTTTATGACAGCACACACCAGATATGGATCAAGATTGTGCGAAATGCTCGATTGCTTTACATACGCCTCGTAGTCAATTGGATACAAAGGCTTAAAGAAGGCGGCAGGAGCATACGAGTAGACGAGCGAAATAAGGCCGAAGACGAACACAACGGCAAGTGGCGCCACGCGATACCACGTAAAGAAACGTGTCTTAGGCATCGACCTCCTCCTTATCCGTTACATCCACGAAGCCATGGCGCGCAAGCCATGCGTCCAGTTGTTCAAAGAGCGAATTATCGCCTGCCGCATTATCGATTACCGTCGTAGCGAGATGGCAAAGCGAAGCCTCATCAGGTTGGCATGCAGAGCGAGCATCAAAATCAGAGGACTCCATACCACGATGAATGGCACCCTCGCGACGAACTGCCAAAGGAGCACTGATAACCAGAATTTCATCAGCCAGGCCAAAAGCATCCTCAAACCCAGTCGGGGCAGAAACCTCGACAACCGCAAAGGGATAACGGGGGGACGAAACCGTGCAGCAAACCGGATCAAGAATCCTCAGTGACAGCTGTTCGATGAGAACCGGATGAACGATGCCGTTGAGCCGCGCAACTGTATCAGGAGAGGCGAAAGCTCGAGCAGCGAGTACATCGCGGCGAATGCCGCCCTCCCCGTCCAGAATGTCCCAACCGAATTCTTCCGCGAGAGCATTGACGATATCGGAGCCTGGCACATAAAGCGATTTGGCAAGCTCATCCAGATCGATAAGCATGGCGCCATGAGATTCGAGATAGCGGCAGGCAGTCGACTTACCCGAAGCAATATTGCCCAAGACAAAAACGGTAAACATCAAGTCCTCCCTAACGCCAATGGGAGTTATTATCGCGCAAATACAAAAGAAGGACTCAAAATACAGCCAAACAGTAAGACAAGCTAAACGAAAGCGAGTGCTTGTATTACAACTCTCTATCAAACGCAAAAAAGGGGGAGGCCGCGAGGCCTCCCCCTTCTTCAAGTCTTGCGACGGCTCGGTGCCGTCCACCGGTCAGCGGCGCCCTGGCCTCCCACGGGCTGGCC
>CAUGNZ010000030.1 GCA_959601045.1 uncultured Collinsella sp. | reverse complement strand
CATACTGTGGTTATTGCATCGACTCTGCGATGCATGTTTGTACGTTCCCGGCGGTCGGTTTGCCAGAAGCGCCCCGTCGGTTGTTCCAGACCCGTTTCGAAGAAAGGAAACCACACTAACCTATGGCAGCTAAAAAATCATCTCCCTTGAAGATCATTCCGCTCGGCGGCCTTGACGGCATCGGCAAGAACATGACGGTCTTCGAATGCGGCGACGACATGGTGCTCGTTGACGCTGGCCTCATGTTCCCCGACGATTCCCAGCCCGGTATTGACCTGGTGCTTCCCGACTACACCTATGTTCTGGAGAACGAGGAGAAGCTCCGCGGTATCGTCGTCACCCACGGCCACGAGGACCACACCGGTTCGCTTCCGTATCTGCTGCAGGACCTCAACAACAAGGTGCCCATCTTCTCGAGCAAGCTGACGCTTGGCTTTATCGAAGGCAAGCTTTCTGAGTTCCGCATCCGCGCACCCAAGTTCCGCGAGGTTAAGGGCGGCAGCCATGTCAACCTCGGCGGCATCTCGCTCGACTTCTTCTCGATGACGCACTCCATCCCCGGCGCTCTGGGCGTGTTCATTCGCACCAATCAGGGCACCGTTATGCACACTGGCGACTTTAAGCTCGACCAGACGCCCATCGATGGTGTCACGCCCGACTATGCCGCTATCAGCCGCTTTGCCAAGCAGGGCATCGACCTGTTGCTGTCCGACTCCACCAATGCCACGGTTCCCGGCTTTACCAAGTCCGAGGCCGAGGTTGGTCCCAACCTACTGCATGCCATCAAGAACGCCCCGGGTCGCGTGTTCGTCGCTTCGTTCTCGAGCCATATCCATCGTTTGCAGCAGATCTGCGATGCCGCCCGCAAGTGCGGCCGTAAGGTCGTTGTGACCGGTCGCTCCATGCTCACCAACACCCGCGTCGCGCGCGAGCTGGGCTACCTCAACATCGACGATGCCGATATCATCGATGCCTTCGATATCGATAACCTGCCCGACGACAAGATCGTCGTCATGTGCACCGGTTCTCAGGGCGAGCCGCTGTCGGCCCTGTCCCGCATGGCCAATGGCGAGCACAAGACGCTCTCTATCCACGAGGGCGATACCGTCATCCTCTCGGCAACTCCCGTTCCCGGCAACGAGAAAGCCGTTCAGCAGGTCGTCAACAGCTTGGCCAAGCTCGGCTGCGACGTGTGGGATAAGAACCGTGCTCTTGTCCACGTCTCGGGCCACGGCAGCCAGGAGGAGCTTAAGCTCCTGATGGCCATGGCCAAGCCCACGTACTTTATGCCGGTTCACGGTGAGGCCGTGCATCTGCGCGCCCATGCCCAGCTGGCCCGCAAGATGGGCATCAAGGATGATCACATCTTTATCCTCGATAACGGCGACACGCTCGAGATGCGCGGTGGTATCGTCAAGCGTGGTACGCCCGTCGAGTCCGGCGTCGTCTACGTCGACGGCCTGCGTATCGGCGATACCGACCCCATCGTCCTGCGCGATCGCCAGAAGCTCGCCAATGACGGTATGGTCACGGCCGTCGCCATCGTCTCGCTCAAGCACAAGAAGATTGAGGCCATCGAGTTCTCGGGCCGCGGCGTCTCGTTTGCCATCGACGACCAGTTCTCCGAGGATGCCTCCGCGTCTATTATGAAGACGATTGAGAAGGGCAAGTTCAGCTTTACGAGCAGCGGTTCCGATGCCATTCGCAAGGCCGTGCGCGACTCGCTCTCTAACTTTATCTGGAGTCGTACGCGCACTCGTCCGATGATCATCCCGGTCGTCATGGAGGTTTAGTTTGGCGCGCGGATCTGCACAAAACGCCAAAGGCAATAAAGCCAACAACCAACCGGCATCTGCTAAGGGTGCCGGTTCCCATCTTCGTGCCAATAAGGGCCACGAGACCGACTTCGACGATTTTGAGCCCCTGGTCGAGCCCTCGGCCAACCGCGATATCGCCGGCGTGGTCATCGCCGTTTTGGCGATTGCGTCCTTCATTGCCGTGATTTCGCCGGCGACTGCACCCGTTACGGCTGCGGTTGCCGGTTTCTACCACCTGGGCTTTGGTCTGGGCGCCTACGTGCTGCCGATCGTTATTTTGCTGTTTGCCGCCACGCTCTTTTTAGGCGAGGACTCGCCGCTCAACGTGCGCTCTGTTGCGGGCGGAGCCGTGGTCTTTATCGCCGTCGTCTCCATTCTTTCGCTGATGGTGCCGGGTACGAGTGTCTCGTGTGACCTTATGTTCACGCCGCAAAATTTGTCCGCCTCGGGTGGCTACATCGGTGCGTTTATTGCGAGTGCGCTGCAGAATGCCCTGGGTAAGCCTATCGCGATGGTAGTCCTGTTGGGCCTTGTCGTCGTGGGCTTGGTCATCATCGGCTTTTCGGTGGGTGGCGTGCTGCGCTCTGCTCGCGACCGTGCGGCCGATTTTGCCGAGCGCCGTCGTGCCGATGTCAACGCCAGCCCGTGGGGTGACGACGAAGCCCTGTCGGTGCCCGGCGTTGCCCGTCCGCACCTGAGCATTCTTCGTCAAAAGGGCTCCGATGCTGCCGTGACCACGGTCATGGGCAACGATGTGGACCCGGTTTTGGACGATGACGACGAGGACGAGAATCCGTTTGTCGACGTGTCCGAGTCGGTTGAGGTTGAGCGCGCTAAGACGACGCTGCTGCCGCGCCGCCATGCCAAGAAGGGCAAGGCTGCGCCTAAGCTCAATACAAGCGAGCCCGACCCGTCTTGGTCCGATAGCGAGATTGAGCTCACCGAGGGCGATGACGAGGATGACGAGGCTCCGATTGAGACCGCAAAGACAACTTTGCTGCCGCGCCGCCATGCAAAGCGCGACCAGGTAACCGGTCAGCTTTCGATGGAAGACGACCCCGATAAGATCGACGAGTCCGAGCCGCCGTTTGCCGTGAATCCTGTTTCGGCAGCACCTCAGATCCCCGACTTCTTGAAGCATCCCAAGGTTGCCGATGCGTTTGCCTCGAGTGCTGTCGAATCGGCTGCGGCTAGCGATGGGGGAGCGGACGGCGGCGCCGCAGATAACGAGGGCGAAGAAGAGGACGGCCTCAAGCTTCCGCCGCTCGAGATCCTGCACGCCAACCCGCAGTCGGCGTCCTCCGCGTCATCTGACAAGGAGCTGGAACAGACTGCCGAGTCACTGCAATCCACCTTGCTTGAGTTTGGCCGCAGTGCCCGCGTGGTCGGCTGGATCGCCGGCCCCACGGTGACGACCTTTAAGCTGCAACCTGGCGAGGGCGAGCGCGTGAGCAAGATTTCGAGCCTCGAGGACGATATCGCGCTTTCGCTCGCTGCTCAGTCGGTGCGCATCTTTGCCCCGATCCCCGGTACCTCGCTTGTGGGTATCGAGATCCCCAATCGCAAGCGCCAGAACGTCAACCTGGGCGACGTGCTTCCCTATGTGAAGGGCGGTCCGCTCGAGCTGGCCATCGGTCGAGATGCCGAGGGCACGCCGGTCGTCGCCGACCTTGCCAAGATGCCCCACCTGCTGATCGCCGGCACGACCGGTTCTGGTAAGTCGGTGATGATCAACTCCATCATCACGACCCTGCTCATGCGCGCGCTTCCCGAGGACGTTCGCCTGATCATGGTCGACCCCAAGCGCGTCGAGCTTGCGGGCTATAACGGTTTGCCGCATCTCTATGTGCCCGTGGTGACCGAGCCCAAGCAGGCCGCGAGCGCTCTGCAATGGGCCGTGTCCGAGATGGAGCGTCGCCTGAAGGTCTTCGAGCGTCTCAACGTGCGTAAGATCTCGACCTACAACGAAAAGCAGGCCGCCGGCGAGTTTGAGCATTACGACAACCCGCCGCAAAAGATGCCCTACCTGGTCATCATCATTGACGAGCTCTCGGACCTGATGATGGTCGCCGGTAAGGATGTCGAGGCCTCGATTGTGCGTATTGCGCAGCTGGGCCGTGCCGCCGGCATTCATCTTATCGTGGCCACGCAGCGCCCCAGTTCCAACGTAGTGACGGGCCTTATCAAGGCCAACATCACCAACCGCATCGCCTTTAATGTCGCCACGGGCATCGACTCGCGCGTCATCATCGACCAGATGGGTGCCGAAAAGCTCACCGGTTTGGGCGACATGCTGTTCTCCAAGGTCGACTGGGGCAAGCCTCGCCGTATCCAGGGCTGCTTTGTCTCGGATGATGAAATCAACGAGGTCGTCGAGTTCGTCAAGTCGCAGAGCGAGCCCGACTACCACGAGGAGATCCTGTCTGCCGTGGCGCCCGCTTCCATGTCCATGGCGGGTGGCGGCGGCATTGTCCGTACCGGAGTCGCCGAGCCGCAAGACGATGATCCGCTCATTTGGGAAGCCGCCCATATTGTGGTGGAATCGCAGCTTGGCTCCACATCTGGCCTGCAACGTCGTCTGAAGGTTGGCTATGCGCGTGCCGGGCGTATTATGGATATGCTGGAAGAAAAGGGTGTCGTCGGCCCGCCCGACGGTTCCAAGCCGCGCGAGGTCCTGTTGGACGAGGAGGGGCTTGCCGCGCTGGAGTCTGTCGACGCCGAGATGGCACGTGAAGATCGTGAGTTTGGAGGATTCTGATGGCTGCACGCTTTGGTGACATGCTGCTTGAGCAGCGTCGCCGAATGGGCCTTTCCATTCAGCAAGTCGCCAACACCATCAAAATCAGGCCGCAGATCATCGAGTTTTTCGAGACCGGTAACTTTGCTTCGATGCCGCCGCGCGGCTATGCGCAGGGCATGATTTCGAGCTATGCTCGCTTTTTGGGCCTCAATCCGCGCGAGGTCGTCAATGCCTACTTTGACGATCTGATGGCATACGAACGCGAGACGTCGCAGCAGGGCGGTCGTTTTCAGGACGCCGCCGGCTACGTCAATTCGCGTTCCTCGGTCGATAACGGGCGCTTCCTGATGGTTCAGGGCGGTCGTTCGACCCGCTATGGACAGCGTCCTCAGCAGGCCGGTTATATTACCGAGACGGGTTCGGGCGAGGAGATTCGCTCACAGCGTGACCGGTTCCGCAGTACGCCGATGCCCGAGGACCGTGCACTTCCCGCTGCCCGAGGCGTGGCGCGTGACCCTCGTGCCGGCTACGGCGACGGCGGCTATTCCGATCGCGGTTACCGTGGTGCCTCTACGGGACGCTCTCGCGGTGGCTATGCGGATGCCGATACCACGCAGGTGACGCCGCGTCTTCTCTCTCAATCACAGCCGTATGGCCAGCGTTCTTCGGCTCCGCGTTCGGGCCAGCGTGGCTATCAAGGCCGCGGTGAACTTGCGCCCCGCTCGGGTCAGCGCAGCCTTCAGGGCCAGGGTGGCTATCGCGGCCGTTCCGATAGCAATCGTGGTCGTATGCCTCAGGGAGGCGGCCGCAGCAGTTCCAATCGTGGACGCGGCGGATCACGTACTCCTCAAAACAACGGGCTCGATCCGCGTTTCGTCTACGCCGGCATCGGTGCCGTTGCGCTGCTGTTGATTGTGCTCATCGTGGTGCTTCTGCGCGGCTGCGCATCTTTGGCGCCCGAGACCACGCCCGAGACGCCCACTGCTACCAAGACGACGACCAAGAAGTCTTCTAAGAAGACCGAAACGGTCGACGAGGACGAAGACACCGATGAGGCGACGAATGAGTCGACTGACTCGGACGCTACCAAGACGACGGCCAAGAAGGAAGAGAACGAGGTCACGAAGGTCAAAGTCTCCGTTGCCAAGGGAAAGACCGCGTGGATTGAGGTCAAGGTCGACGGCAAGTCGGTCTATGGCGCCCAAGCGACTGGCCCCTTTGAGCAGGAGTACACGCCCGAGTCCTCGATCGAGATCACCACGTCCAAGCCTTCCGATGTCACCGTTACCAAGAACGGTGAAAAGGTCCGTTACGATACCAAGACCTCGGGCGTGGCGCGTGTGACGATCACCGTTCCCAAGAAGGAGACGACTGATTCCGAGAATGGTGAAAGTTCTGATGGTACCGACACCACCGATGGTGCCGATACCACCGACGTTACCGATGCCCAGTCCACGGATGGCGCCGATACCGCAACTGACGGTCAGACACCCACCGATTCTACCGACTATTCGTACGATAGCTACTAAGCCGCTCGTACGCGAAAGGAAACATCATGGCTAAAGATTCCAGCTTCGACGTCGTGTCCGAGGTCAACATGCAAGAGGTCGACAACGCCTTCCAGCAGACCACGCGCGAGATTTCCCAGCGCTATGACCTTAAGGATTCCGGCGCCACGATCGAGCTTTCGAAGGGCGACAAGCTCTTTACGATCAGCGCCCCGGCTGACTTTGTCTCTAAGCAGATTATCGACGTGCTGAGTTCCAAGCTCATCAAGCGCGGCATTGACCTCAAGGCTGTCTCGTGGGATGCTCCTCAGGCGGCATCGGGCGGCACCGTGCGCGTGCTCGGCCATATTGTCGAGGGTATCGACCAGGCGACCGCCAAGAAGATCAACAAGGACATCAAGGACCAAAAGCTCAAGGTCAAGGTGACCATCGAGGCCGACAAGCTGCGTGTTTCCTCTGCTTCGAAGGATGCGTTGCAGACCGTAATCCAGTTCCTGCGCGACCAGGACTACGGCCAGCCGCTACAGTTCACCAACTACCGCTAATATCATTCGAAAGGACCGCTCTCCAACATGGATACACCGTTGGGCTCCGTGCTCTACATCACCCTCGGGTGCGCTAAGAACGAGGTCGACACCGACCGCATGCGTTCTCTTTTGACTGCTGCGGGCTACGAGGAGGCATTCGACCCGCAGGATGCCGATATCGCCATCGTCAATACATGCTCGTTCCTCGCCTCCGCAACGTCCGAGAGCATCGAGACCACGCTCGAGCTCGCCAACGAGGTTCAGGACGGCGTTCGTTCTTGCCCCATCGTTATGTGCGGCTGTGTGCCGTCGCGCTATGGCGACGACCTGCCTGACGAGCTGCCCGAGGTCGCTGCCTTTGTGAAGGCCGACGAGGAGGACGGCATCGTGGCGGTCATCGATGGCGTGCTGGGTGTCGAGCGTGAGATCGCGGCCTATATCCCTCAGGTCAAGCGTACCGTCGAGGGCGCCGTTGCTTACGTCAAGATTTCCGATGGCTGCAACCGCTTCTGCAGCTTCTGCATGATCCCCTATATTCGCGGTCGCTATCATTCGCGCAATGCCGAGAGCATTATCTCCGAGGTGCGCGACCTGGTTGCCGGCGGTGTGCGCGAGATCGTGCTGATCGGCCAGGACACGGGTATTTGGGGCATCGACTTTGCCGACGAGGACGTCGCCGAGGGCTCGCCGCGCAATCTGGCGCAGCTGCTGCGTGCCGTCGCCGAGGCCGTGCGCCCGCACAACGTCTGGGTCCGTGTGCTCTACTTGCAGCCCGAGGGCATGACTGACGAGCTCATTGAGACCATTCGTGATACGCCCGAGGTGCTGCCCTATATCGATATCCCCGTGCAGCACTGCGACGCGCGCATCCTCAAGGCCATGCGTCGCTCCGGTTCGCGCCAGGAGCTCGAGGATCTGTTCCGCGACCTTCGTGAGCGTATCCCCGGCATCGTGATCCGTTCCACGGCCATGGTCGGCTTCCCGACCGAGACCGACGACGAGTTCCGCGACCTTATCGACTTTATGGACACCGTCGGCTTTGACTACACGAGCGTCTTTGCCTACTCGCGTGAGGAAGGTAGCCTGGCCGCCAAGATGGAGGGCCAGGTCGATGAGGAGGTCAAGCTTGAGCGCGCCCAGGAGGCCATGGATCTGGCCGAGTCGCTCGGTTTTGCCGCTACCGCCGCACATGTGGGCGAGCGCGCCCAGGTGATCGTCGACGGTATCGAAGAGACCGAGGATGGCGCCGAGCTGATCGGCCATGCCTGGTTCCAGGCGCCCGATTCCGATGGTGCGGTGCACTTGGACGCCAGCGAGGCGTCTGTGGGCGATATTCTGACTGTCGAGTTTACCGATAGCTTCTGCTATGAGCTTATCGGCCATGTTGTGGAGTAGGAGAGCATCGTGGCAAACGAGAGCAATAAGGAACTGACGAGTGTCTGGACGCCCGCCAACATCGTGACGTGCGTTCGCATCGTCTTTATCCCGGTGTTCATGATCGTCTCGGCGCTGTCTCACACGAGTGTTGCCGGTACGGATTGGAGCACCTACGACGGCCCGCTCGCCGCCGCTGCCTTCATTCTGTATGTGATCCTGTCGTGCACCGATAAGGTCGACGGTTATCTGGCGCGCTCGCGCAACGAGATCACCGACTTCGGTAAGTTCTTGGACCCCATCGCCGACAAGCTACTGGTGTTCTCGGCCCTGCTGCTGTTCTTGGATTTTGGCGCGGTGACCGTGTGGTCCGTGTTCATTATCCTATTCCGTGAGCTGCTGGTGAGCGCCCTTCGCATGGTCGCGAGTGCGGCCGGTGTGGTCGTTGCGGCCGATAAGCTCGGCAAGTACAAGACGGCAACCACGATGGTCTCCATCTGCGGTTACCTGTGCGTTTTTGCTATGGCCGGCTTGCACCTTGGCCCGGTGGCACTGACGCTCGGCATCTACTCGGTGTCGCGCTTCCTGTATGCCGTTGCCGTTGTCCTGACCGTTATCTCGGGTGCCCAGTACTTCTGGAACTGCCGCAAGATCGTCTTTTCGGTCTAGGTCCTGGTGGGTATGACGGTCTCTTTTGAGCAGATTTCCGCACATAACGAGGAGCTGGCGCGCGATATTGTCGAGCGTGCGAGCGCTCGGGGCGTGACGGTTTCGACGGCTGAGTCGCTGACGGCGGGTATGATCGCCTCGACGATTGCGGATATCCCGGGCGCCTCGGCGGCGCTGCGTGGCGGTGCGGTGACCTACTGCGATGAGATCAAGCATCGTGTGTTGGGCGTTGAGCAGGAGACGCTCGACCGCTATACCGCGGTGTCGCATCAGACCGCGCGCGAGATGGCGGTGGGTTCGCTGGAGCTGTACCAGAGCGATATTGCAGTGAGCGCAACGGGTTATGCCGGCCCCGGCGGTGGTACTGAGGACGATCCTGCGGGCACTTTCTATATTGGCTGGGCGCATCGTTCCGCCGATGGGGGAGTGCCGGTCGTGGACTCTGTGCGCTGCCACTATGAGGGCGACCGTTCGTGTGTTCGTGCCCATGCGGTCACGGAGGCATTGGGTCGCATTGCCCTTGTGCTCAACTCTATGGAATAGACGTGTTTTAAGGGGCCTCCGGGCCCCTTAATTGTGGAGATAGGGACCTTAGGCTCATTTGGCGTTTGTGCTGGTTGTAGATGTAATTTTGCCTGCCTTGTTCATATTTGGTCCTTTGTGGTCAAGCATTTGGTCAGTGTTTGGTCGGCGTTTGGTTGGTATTTGGAAAGACCGCCTGCATATGATTTATCTGAACGGTTGACCACGAACAGCCGTTCGTTTATTATCGATGCAGGTTGTTAAGAGGAGGGCTATTCATGGCCAAGAATTCAGGTCCCGTACGTACCGTTCATGCTCGCACGACGGGTAAAGAGCGCGATGAGATGATCGCCACCACCAAGGCCGAGATCGAGAAGAAATTCGGCCAGGGTTCCATCATGAGGTACGGCGACGGTGGCCCCGAGCTCGAGGTCGAGGCCATCCCTACGGGCGCTCTGGCACTCGATGCCGCTCTGGGTATCGGCGGTGTGCCGCGCGGCCGAATCGTCGAGATCTACGGTCCCGAGTCCTCCGGTAAGACGACGCTTTCGCTCGAGATCTTGGCCGAGGCCCAGGCAATGGGTGGCGTTGTGGCATTTATCGATGCCGAGCACGCGCTCGATCCCACGTATGCCGCGCGCATCGGTGTGGATATCGACGAGGTGCTCATTTCCCAGCCCGATACGGGTGAGCAGGCGCTCGAAATCGTTGACATGCTTGTGCGTTCTGGTGCCATCGATGCCATCGTCGTCGACTCCGTCGCCGCGCTGACCCCGCGTGCCGAGATCGAGGGAGAAATCGGCGACACTACGGTCGGTCTTCAGGCTCGCCTGATGAGCCAGGCGCTCCGCAAGCTCGCCGGCTCGCTGTCCAAGTCCAACACGACGTGCATCTTCATTAACCAGCTGCGTGAGAAGATCGGCGTCATGTTCGGCAACCCCGAGACTACGACGGGCGGCCGCGCCCTTAAGTTCTTCTCTTCGGTTCGTATCGACATTCGCCGCATCGACAGCATTAAGCTTAAGGACGAGGTTATCGGTAACCGCGTGCGCGCCAAGGTCGTTAAGAACAAGGTGGCAGCTCCGTTCCGTTCTGCTGAGTTCGACATCATGTACGGTACGGGCATCTCTAAGGAGGGCTCAATTCTGGACATGGCTGTCGAGTGCGGCATCTGCAAGAAGATGGGCTCCTGGTTTGCCTATGGCGAGGACAAGCTTGGCAACGGTCGAGAGGCCGCCAAGGCTTTCCTGCGCGAACACCCCGATTGCGCCGACGAGATTGAGCATAAGGTCCGCCTTGCCTGCGGACTTGAGTTTGATGACGATGCTCCGTCCGAGGTCGAGCTGACCGATCAGCCTGCGCCTGAGGAGTTTGACGAGCTTTACGCCATCGATGGTTCCGCCATGCTCGATGATGACGACGAGTAGCGGTTACGCTCATGTCGTATACGGTGACCGAGGCCACGGCCGTCTTTCCCGATAAGAAGGCGGCTTCCTCGTTCTCGAGCGGGTATGCGTCCAAAAAGCCTTGCGCACATATCGATTGTGAGCTTGAGGGCGGTTTTGAGCGGTCCATTTGGATTCCCGTGCGGGTCGCGCGGCTGTATGTCAAAAACCGCCCCGATCTTCCCTGTGATTGGGACAACTTTCGTGAGGCGGTGCAGCTCATCGAGCGTAAATGTGCACTTACCATGGTGACCGAGATGCTATCGCGCCGCGACCATGCGACGGGTGAGGTCCGTGACAAGCTGGCTCGCTACGGCTTTCACCAGCCCGCGATCGATTTCGCCGTCGAGCGCGCCACCGAGTATCACTTTTTAGACGAGAACCGCTTTTGTTCGTACTTTATCGAGGAGCGCAAGCGGCGCGGTTGGGGACAGCGCAAAATCGAGACCGAGCTCAAGCGCCGTCATGTCGTGCTCGATGACATTCCCGATTATCCCGAGGATTATTTTGCCGTCGAAGACGATTTGGCGCGTGCGTCAGCCCTGCTCGCCAAGCGGCGTGTTCCAGAGACGCGTGGATTCGAAAAACTGGTTCGGTTTTTGATGGGCAAGGGCTTCTCGTATCACATCGCCGCCGATGCCGTTAAGGCACGTCTCGATGCCGAACGCGAGGAATGTGCGGTTTAGGCGTATGCGTTTTGTGGCCCTGCCGTTCACCGCGTTTTAGCCGCCGTGCCGGGGCCATTTATTTGACAGTTGTTGTGGTTCAACGTACGATAAACATTGTCATTTGCTTTGTGATATGTGCTCATCTGTGATGAGTTTGTTTATATGTTTACCTGTATCCGACCCGCATAAGCTGCGCCCATATTACTCAAATGTCGCGAGCCGTTCGTAAGGACGGTTCGCTTTGTTGTGTAACGAATCCATAAAAAGGAGTGAGCATGCCTATCATCGCAGCGCTCGTTGGCATCGTTTTGGGTGCCATCGCCGCCATTGCCTACATGCGCACCGACAAGCAGGGTAGTCTTCACGAGGCCGACGAAAAGATTCAGTCGGCACACGCACAGGCTGAGTCCCTGATCGGTGATGCTAAGCGTCAGGCCGAGACCCTCAAAAAAGAGGCTCTGCTCGAGGCTAAAGAGGAAATCATCAAGAACAAGCAGGCCGCCGAGGCCGAGGACAAGCAGCGTAAGAACGAGATTCGTACGCTCGAGAACCGCGTGATGCAGCGCGAGGAATCCCTCGATCGCCGCAACGACGCTCTCGACAAGCGCGAACATCAGCTGTCCAGCCAGGCCGGTCAGGTCGAGAAGCGCTCCCGTGAGCTCGAGGAGCTCTGCGCCAAGCAGACCTCGGAGCTCGAGCGTATCGCCGACCTTACCCGCGAGGACGCCCACAAGGAGCTCCTCGATAAGGTTCGCGGCGAGGTCACCCACGAGGCTGCCACGATCATTCGCGAGTCCGAGCAGCAGGTTCGCGCCGAGTGCCACAAGACCGCCCAGGAGATTCTGTCCTTGGCGATTCAGCGCTGCGCTGCCGACCACACTGCCGAGGTCACCGTTACCTCCGTGCACATTCCCTCTGATGACCTCAAGGGCCGTATTATCGGTCGCGAGGGTCGCAACATCCGGACCTTCGAGCAGGTTTCCGGCGTCAACCTCGTGATCGACGACACGCCTGAGACCGTCGTTCTTTCGAGCTTCGACCCGGTCCGTCGTGAGACCGCCCGTGTTGCCCTCGAGAACCTCATCGCCGACGGCCGCATTCACCCCGCCCGCATCGAGGAGATGTATCACAAGGCTGCCGACCTGGTTCAGCAGCGCGTGCGCGAGGCTGGCGAGCAGGCTGCCTTCGATACCGGCATCCACGACCTGCACCCCGAGATCGTCAAGACCCTTGGTGCCCTGCGCTACCGTACCTCGTTTGGTCAGAACGTGCTTCAGCATTCCCTCGAGGTCTCTGATCTGTGCGGCGTGATGGCTTCCGAGCTTGGCCTGGACGTTGTGACCGCCAAGCGCGCCGGCCTGCTTCATGACCTGGGCAAGGCAATCGACCACGACGTCGAGGGCCCGCATGCCGTCATCGGCGCCGAGCTTGCCCGCCGTTATGGCGAGAAGCCCGTTATCGTCCACGCTATTGAGGCTCACCATGCCGATGTCGACCCCAACACGGTACTCGATGTCCTGGTGCAGGCCGCTGATGCTGTCTCTGCCTCTCGCCCCGGTGCCCGTCGCGAGTCTGCCGAGAACTACATCAAGCGTCTTGAGAAGCTCGAGGAGATCGCCAACTCCCATGACGGCGTCGAACGTACCTATGCCATGCAGGCCGGTCGCGAGGTCCACGTCATGGTCCAGCCGGACAAGATTTCCGATGCCCAGTCCACGGTTCTGGCTCACGATATCGCCCATCAGATCGAGGAAGAGATGGAGTATCCCGGTCAGGTGCGCGTTGTCGTGATTCGCGAGAGCCGCGCTGTCGATATCGCTAAATAACATGAGCGACGCGAACGAGCTCATCTCATTTATCGCGTCGATGTCGGGGGAGGGCAACCTTCGCGTCGAGGAGAACCTTGGCGAGGGGTATGTCCGCCTCCGCGTTTCGGAGGCCGAGCGGCGCCAGGCTAAGCACGACATTCAGCATGTCGAGGACATCGTCATCGAAATGCTCCGTAATGCTCGCGATGCCGGCGCCGACAAGGTCTATCTCGCCACGACCAAGGAAGATGGCGTCCGCACGCTTGTCTTTCTGGATAACGGTTCGGGCGTTCCGCAGGATATGCAAGAGCGAATCTTTGATGCCCGCGTTACCTCCAAGCTCGAGAGCATGAAGATGGACCGTTGGGGCGTTCACGGTCGTGGCATGGCATTGTTTTCGATTAAGCAGAACACCGACGAGGCCCGTGTGGTCACGTCCGGCGTCGATCTTGGTTCAGCCTTCAAGGTGAGCGTTGCGGCCGACCGCCTCAGTGAGCGTGCCGATCAGTCCAGCTGGCCCCAGGCCGTCAAGGATGAGGACGGACGTTATGTCTGCGCTCGCGGTCCACATAATATTATTCGCGCTGCTTGTGAGTTTGCGCTCGAGGAGTTGCGTGGTTGCGATGTCTATCTCGGTTCTCCGTCTGAGATTGCCGCGACCCTTTATGCTCAAGCGTCAAGTCGGCTCGATACGTCTCGTCTCCTGTTCATTGATGACGAGAGCGAGCTTCCGGTTGTCGATCGTTTAGGCCTTGCTTCTGATGCCGAGGACTTTATCCGTATTTGTTCGGGTTTGGGTCTTGAGATGTCCGAGCGCACGGCCCATCGCATTTTGGCAGGGCAGATTAAGCCCGTTCGCGGTGTGACCGCGCGTCTGCTGCGCGAGCGTGATTCGTCCTCGCATGCGCCGGCTCCTGTCGATCTCGCGAAGGATCGTCGCGGGCTACGTATTGCCAAGGATGACATGGCACAGTTTTCGCGCGCTGTGGAACGCGACTTTAATGACCTTGCCACCCGGTACTATCTCAACCTTTGCGGCGACCCAAAGATCCGTGTTTCGCGTGATCGAATCACCGTGACCTTTGATCTTGCCAAAGAGGAATAGTGCCTTTACCGAGTCCACTCGGTACGATACAGTTATTGCAGTTAAAACGTACTTTTAAATGCAGGAGTTTCTTCATGGATTGCCTGAAGGTATCAAGCAAATCATCGCCCGCGTCCGTTGCCGGCGCCATCGCCGGCATGGTCAAGGATGGTGTACCCGTCAACATCCAGTGTGTCGGCGCCGGTGCCGTCAACCAGGCTATTAAGGCCGTTGCTATCGCGCGCGGTTTTTTGATTCCAACCGGTTTTGATATTTCCTGCGCGCCCGTGTTCTCCGACATCCTCATTAACGGGGAGTCGCGCACGGCCATCCGCCTTTCTATCTACGTTCACCAGATCAATCGAGCTGCTATGGATAACGTCGTCATGGATGATGTTAAGCCTGTGGCATAGCTTCTGCTTGCCTTGTTTCGCTCCCCATCGTTAGGACTTATGCACATGGACCAGCGTTCCGTACGCGATATTCTTGCCGGTAAAACCTACTTTATCCGCACCTTTGGCTGCCAGATGAATCAGCACGACTCCGAGCGTGTGAGCGGTCTGCTTGATTCGTATGGCTGCCTCATGGCGCTCGATCCCGCGCATGCCGATATCGTTGTCTTCATGACGTGCTGCGTGCGCGAGGCCGCCGATACTCGCCTGTACGGTCAGTGCAATTCCTGCAAAAGCCTGCCGCCTTCGCCTTCGGGCAAGCGCGTGGTTGCCGTTGGCGGTTGCATCGCGCAGCGCGATGGCGAGGGCCTGCTCACCAACGTCGATAACGTCAATGTCATCTTTGGCACGCATTCCATTGCACATGTGGCCGAGCTCATTGCCGAGGCGTTCCTTGATGGTAAGCGTCATATCCGCACCAATGAGCATGAGGATACGGATGCCATGAGCATGCCGTGGCATCGCGAGACTCAGTATCACGCCTGGGTGCCCATCATGACGGGCTGCAATAATTTCTGCACCTATTGCATCGTGCCGTACGTGCGCGGTCGCGAAAAGAGCCGCCCCTTCGAGGAGATTGTCGACGAGGTGACCGGTTTGGTGCGCCAGGGCGTGCGTGAGATTACGCTGCTGGGTCAAAACGTTAATTCATATGGTCGCGATCTGTTTGGCAAGCCGCGTTTTGCCGATCTGCTGCGTGCCGTGGGCGATACGGGTGTGGAGCGCATCTTCTTTACGTCTTCGCATCCCAAGGACCTGTTGCCCGAGACCATCGACGCCATGGCCGAGACGCCTGCCGTTATGCCGCAGCTGCATCTGGCCGTCCAGTCAGGTTCGACGCGGATCCTCAAAGAGATGAATCGCCGTTATACACGCGAGGACTATCTGGGCCTGGTCGATCGCATTCGCAACCGCATGCCCGATATCGCGCTCTCGACCGACATTATCGTTGGCTTCCCGGGCGAGACTGAAGAAGACTTTGAGCAGACGCTCTCACTTGCCGAGACGGTCCGCTATGCTCAGGCATATACCTTCATCTATTCCAAGCGCGCCGGTACCCCGGCCGCCGAGATTGACGATCCTACGCCGCATGAGGTTATTCTCGAGCGTTTCAATCGCCTTGTTAAGGTTATCGAGACCACGGCACACGAGTATAACCAGGGCGAGCTTCATACTGTGGTTTCCGCGCTCATTGAGGGAACGAGTAAAAAGAACGATGCGGTCCTGCTGGGCAAGAGTCCCAAGAATCAGACCGTGCATGCGCCTATCCCCGTGGGTTACAGCATCGATCAGCTTGTTGGCAAGATCGTTGATGTTGACGTTGACGTTGCCAAGACCTGGTATTTGTCCGGTTCTGTTGTGGGCGAGCCGCGCTAATGGTTGCTCCCGGGGCAGGTCTTTCCGCCGTTGCGATCGTCGGTCCGACGGCGGTTGGTAAAAGCGATGTTGCCGACCGTTTGGCAGCTCGTCTTTCGTCTGAAGTGCTGTCGTGCGATGCGATGCAAATCTATCGCGGCATGGACATCGGTACCGCAAAGATGGCGCCCGATGAGTGCACGGCGCCGCTGCGTCTCGTCGACATCGTAGAGCCGGGTGCGGCATATTCTGCTGCGCTTTATCAGGCCGACGCTCGCGCGCATGTTGAACGTCTCCTTGGTTCGGGTTGCCTGCCGGTTTTTTGCGGAGGTACGGGGCTGTATCTCAAGGCCGCCCTCGATGAGATGGACTTTCCCTCGGGTGAACTTGAGGACGATCGTCGTGCGGGCTATCAGGAGCTTGCCGAGCGTATTGGCGAGGAAGAACTGCATGCCTTGCTTGCCGAGCGCGATCCAGAATCGGCTGCTGTTATTCATCCCCATAACGTGCGCCGTGTGATTCGTGCGCTCGAGATGCATGATGATGGCGTCTCCTATGCGCAGCAAAAGTCGCAGTTTAGTGTTCCGCACGAGCATTATCATGCCCTATGGTTTGGTCTGACGCGTAATCGCGAGGTGCTCTACGAGCGCATTAACCAGCGCGTCGATCTGATGTTTGAGCAGGGTCTTGTCGATGAGGTCCGCGGTCTTATGGGCCAGGGGCTGGGAGATGCCCTGACGTCGATGCAGGCAATTGGCTATAAAGAGATCATTGATGCTTTCAATGGCGTGATGAGCATGGATGAGGCCCGCGAACTCATTAAGATGCGTTCGCGTCGTTATGCCAAGCGTCAGCTTTCGTGGTTTAAGCGCGATGACCGTATCGTGTGGTTTGATATGGATGAATGTACGATCGATGAGGTCGTTGAGGATATCCTGCATCGTATTGAGGCTGCCTAATGGCCCGTTTCCCCCTTGTTCCCACGGCACCCGAGCCCGAGCGTGCCATTTTAGTTGGTGTTGAGTGGCGCGACAATGCATGGCCGCTCGATCGCTCGCTTGATGAGCTGGAGCGTCTTGCCCACACAGCTGGTGCCCGGTGCGTGGCACGCTTGTCGCAGCGTTTGGTAAAGCCGTATCCTAAATCGTTTATCGGTTCCGGTAAGGTTGAAGAGCTGTGCGGCCTGGTGCATCGCATGGATGCCGATGTCGTTATTTTTGACGACGACCTGACCCCCTCGCAGCAATCCTATTTGGAGAAAGCCGTGGGCGAGCCGGTAAAGATTATCGATCGTACAGCACTGATCCTGGATATCTTTGGCCTGCATGCTCAGACGCGTGAGGGACGCCTGCAGGTACAGCTGGCACAACTTCAATATTTGTTGCCTCGCCTGCGTGGCATGTGGAGCCATCTCGCCAAGGAGCAGACGCGCGGCGGCATCGGCTCACGTTTTGGTCAGGGCGAAAGTCAGCTCGAGGTCGACCGTCGCCTCATTCGTAATAAGATCGCTGCGCTTCGTCGTGAGCTCAAGCAGGTTGAACAGCGTCGCGATGTTCAATCCAAGAGTCGCATTGAGTCCCCGGCGTTTCGCGTCGCGTTAGCCGGTTATACCAATGCCGGTAAATCGACGTTACTCAATCGTCTGACCGGCTCTACGGTACTTTCGCAGGACAAGCTGTTTGCTACGCTCGACCCGACGACGCGTTCGTATCGTCTGCCCGGCGGTCGCGGCATGACGATTACCGATACCGTCGGCTTTATTCAAAAGCTGCCCCATGGTTTGGTCGATGCCTTTAAATCGACGCTGTCCGAGGTTTTGGGTGCCGATCTAATTCTCAAAGTCGTAGATGCGTCTGACGAGGACTATGAGCGGCAGCTGGATGCTGTCGACCGCGTGCTTGATGAGATCGGCGCCGGAGAGCGTTTAACGCTGACCGTATTCAATAAAATCGATCTTCTCGATAGCGTCGATCGATTGAGTTTCCGTCGTCGCTATCCGGAGGCCGTTCTGTTCTCGGCCCAAACGGGCGAGGGGCTCGACGATCTCGTCGACCGGATTGCTCGCGAGGCAGCTGCCACCGATGTGTTGCTCTCCGCTGATATCCCGTATCGCGAGGGCGCTCTCATCACGCTGGTGCATGAGCAGGGAACCCTTCTGCATGAGGAATATCTCGAGGACGGCGTTCGCATTGTGGCGAAGTTGCCGGCTCGTATTGCACCGCGGCTCGAGCGCTATCGTACGGAATAAACGATTTCTAGCACGCCTAGAATGACTGGCTGATGGAGCAGGTAGAACGGTAAGGCATGCCGACCCAGGACTGCGAGCGCCGGGATAGGATTGGCGTATGCCCATGCTGGCGCTTCGAGACTTGATGCTTGTGCTGCCTGGGCAGCAAAAAAGCCGGTAAGGTACATAAAGACAAACGGTATGAGCGGATAGTAATCTCCCGAAACAAAACCCGGGCCTGGGAATCCAAGCCATGCCAGGTAGGGGAGTGGGTAGACCGCCTTTGGAATGCCCCAGGTTAGGGCAAAAAGAACAAGGCACGCTGCGATGCCCCATGAGCCCGGTAATTTTTGGAGTAACGGACGGGTGAACGCAACCACCGCGGTGCACATCGCCATGCAATAAATGATGCCAAAGTTCACTGAATCGTCGACCGATACGAGAGTTGTTGCGATCCAGACGACCAAAGCTGCGGCAGCGTACTTAGCCGCTCGTTTGGCATTGTTGCGTGAGAGCGTGCACATCCAACCCGCGATAAACAAAAATACCCAGCTGATGCTGGCGCGCCAGACGTCTTGAAAGACAGTCTGGGTAAACCAGGGCATATCCCAGCCATACAGGTAGGCGAGATCATAGCAAGCGTGAAAACCTGCCATAGAAATCATCGTAAACCCGCGGACGGTATCAAAGATGGTTATGCGTTTTTGCATTACGAGAACCGGCGCATCAAGCCGACGACTTTGCCCAGGATAACGGGATTCGTTGCATAGATAGGTTCCATGGTGTCGTTCTCGGGCTGCAAGCGCACACGCCCCTGCTCCTTGTAGAACGTCTTGACGGTCGCCGAACCATCAATCATGGCCACGACAATTTCGCCGTTCATGGCACTCTTTTGTTCACGGACGATGATGTAATCGCCATTGAAGATGCCGACATTGATCATTGAGCTCCCATGCACCTCAAGGATAAAGGAACCCTGATCAGTGGCGATTTCGGTCGGGATAGTAAACGTGTCTTCGATATTCTGCTCGGCCAGAATGGGAATCCCAGCCGCGACGCGACCAACGAGCGGTAGCGAGACCGTTCCGCGAGGTGCGGTGGGCTCGTCAGATTTAGAAATTGAGACAGAGGAACCATCCTCGTTAAAGAGTTCCAGGGCACGCGGCTTGGTGGCATCGCGCTTGAGCAGCCCGCGCGCCTCCAGGGCAGAGAGATGGGCGTGCACGGTGCTTGGGGAGGAAAGGCCCACGGCAGAAGCCATCTCACGCACGCTGGGCGGATAACCCTTCTCCTGCTGATATTCCTTGATGAAGTCGTAAATTTGCTGCTGACGCTTGGTAATTTTGCGAGCCATCAGGGCATCCTCTCTACCCATGTCAAACAAATGTTCGAATTCTGCTTGACAGGAACAACTGTTCGAAGATAATAATAACCGAACATTCGTTCTCGCGCTAGACATTTTTGTCCGCGCGGCTTGATAAAACTGTTCTCAGCAAAACACGCGAGAGGAGAACATGATGAACGCAACGAATATGGTCCAGGGAAACCTCGCCCTTAAGCTCGAGACGCCTGCAGAACCCACTTTTACGGTTGTTCAGGGTGGCCGCTCCGGCATTCAACCTTTGACCGTAAAGCCTGCTCGCAATCAGCAGGCTGTAGTCGCGCCGGCCCGCGTTGCCCTGAAGGTTCCGACGATTGTCGCCGTCGCCGTTGCGCTTACGCTCTTCTTTGTCCTCGCTACTTCGGTCTTTAGCTCTCGTCACGCCGCGTATGCCGAGTCCGTTTCCAACATTACTTACGAGACCATTCGCGTTCAGACTGGCGATTCTCTTTGGTCGCTTGCCGAGGAATATCCAATCGAAGGCCTTTCCACGCAAGAGACTTCCGACATGATCCGTAACGTCAATCATCTGGAGCATGGTTCGCTCGCCGCCGGTGCGCATCTTAAGGTTCCTGCTCGTTCGTAATCATTATCGCGCTGCGCATGGTACCCTTGTTATCGTTTAAGAGGAGGTACCATGCGCTGTCCCAAATGCGGCAAGGCACATACCCGCGTCGTTGATTCCCGTATGCAGGAGTCAAATAACACCATTAAGCGCCGTCGCGAATGTTGCTCGTGTAACTATCGCTTTACAACGTTCGAGCGATGCGAAGACCCAATCGAGGTCATTAAGTCAGACGGAACCAAGCAGCGGTTCGATCGCAATAAGCTGCTCGTCGGCTTGATGCGCGCCACCATCAAGCGCGATATCGACACTAAGAAGCTCAATGAGATTATCGACGACATCGAGGTCGAGCTGCGCTCTCGCACACTGACGGCCGTCACGTCCCATGAGTTGGGTGACATGGTGCTCAAGCGCTTGGCCAAGATCGACAAGGTGGCGTACATCCGCTTTGCCTCGGTCTACCGCGATTTCAAAGACGTCGATGAGTTTCTGCAAGAGCTCGACAAGCTAAGGTGATTCCATGTCCAACATTACCGTCAACATAAAGCGTCTCGATCCCACCGTCGAGCTTCCCAAATACGCCCATCCCACCGATGCCGGCTTGGATTTGCGCTCCAATGAGGACTGCGTCCTGAAGCCCTTCGAACGCCGTCTGGTCTCTACGGGGCTGGCCATCGCCCTGCCCGATGGCTACGCCGGCTTCGTTCAGCCCCGCAGCGGCTTGGCCATCAAGCAGGGCCTGTCTATAGTCAACACGCCGGGCCTCATCGACGCCCACTACCGAGGAGAACTCAAGGTTATCCTCATCAACCTGGATCCCTCCATTAACATTCAAATCAATAAAGGCGACCGCATAGCCCAACTCGTCATCCAAGAAGTCCCCACGGTCAACCTCATAGAAGTAGAAGAACTAGACAAAACCGACCGAGGCAACGGAGGCTTCGGCTCCAGCGGCATCGCCTAGGGCGCTCGTATCCCTCCCGCCCGGGGCTTACCTATATCATTCCATGCTCAAACATTCTCGCGTCGCTTCGCTCGCTGCGAAACTGCGCGTGGAACGATATGTGAGAGAGGCGGGCGGGCGGCTACTCGCTTGAAAAAATATTTACATTCTAGTAAGCCAATGCGACAAAGGAACAATCCCTTTGTCGCATTGGCTTACTGTATTTAGATTTTCCGGTTTCGCCTTTGAAGGTTCTAGTGGTGGGGAATCTGGTATAGCTGCTAGTACGTAAACGCAGCTTACCTGCGGGAGGCCCCTATATATCGTCCCACGCGCAGTTTCGCAGCGAAGCGAGAATGTTTGAGCATGGGATGATATATAGGGGCCTCCCGCAGGTAAGCGGACATAAAGACGCTAGCGGATATGCGCGGGTTTTCCGCCCCAGTAGAAGCGGCAAAAGGCTCTTTTGCGCTTTTGGGGTTTGCCTACGAGCTCCATGGTTGCGATGGCTATGTCTTCGGCTGCGTGTGGGCGGCGTAGTACTTCGCCGTTGATGAGCAGTGCCTTGAGCGACTCAGGATGATCGTGGAGATGACGCAACGTCACGATGAGCTCTCGTGCGGTGGTGACATGCATGCTGGCGCCCATGCCGGTGAGCATGGTGGTGTTGGCCTTTTCCTGGCCATAGGACTTGCCCAGCAGGATCATCGGCAGGTGTGCGCACAGGCATTCGGTGACGGTGAGTCCGCCCGATTTGAGAATTGCCAGGTCGCAGCCGTGCATGAGGGCCGCCATGTCGTCGACATAGTCCAGCACCGTGACATTTTCGAGCTTCATGGCATCGAAGAGTGTCTTGAGGCGGGCGGCGTATTCCTTATCCTTGCCCGGCAAAAAGACAAAGTGCATGTCTTCGAAGCTGCGTAGGAAGGGGAGGGTGCGGTCCATCTCCGCGCGAAAGCGAACGTACGGTTGAGGCAAGCTGGCACCGGCCATTACCAGCACGACGGTCTTGTCGGTGGGGAGGTTGAACTTAGCTAGCTCTTCTTCGCGATCATAATCCGTGTCGAATCCGGCGCGAATAGGAATGCCGGTAATGCGAATCTTTGTTTCGAGCACCTTGCGCGGACGCAGCGTTTCGGCCATAAATTCGTTGGCAACACAGAATAAATCGGTGTCCTTGTGGGGCCACCATCCCTCGACTTCGTAGTCGGTCGGTACGCAGATGACCGGATAATCGATACCCGTAATTACGCGGGCGCCCACGGCAACATTGGCTGCTGTGATGTGCGTTGCAACCACGGCTATGGGCCTGCGGCTACGAATATATTCGTTGAAGGCGGGGAACATAATTCGCGACCATGCCGTTCCGCCACCCCAGAGAAGATGTCCCGTAAGCGTATATCGCCAGGTCAGGTCGTAAATGGGGCGCGTGGCTCCCGTAAAAGAAGCCGCGGTCTTATTGCCGTCGAATTTAATACGTCCAAAATCAAGGATATCGAGCACTTCAATCTCAATATCCTCGGGGATGCCATTGGTGCCGCGGATGAGGTCGAATGCCTGCGCTATCGCATTTGCGGCGGCCTTGTGGCCCGAGCCAACGGAGGCGTGCACGATGGTCACGAGAGGTTTTTGTTGAGCCAGGAGCGTGGTTTGCTCCGATTGGGGAGTGCTGTGCGTGAGCAGGGGAGCGTCGTCACTCGTCTGCGCCTGGTCCATCGATAACTCCCCTTCAGCTTTGTAATACGGATTTATCATTGTAGTGCATGAGTGTCACGTTCACGTAAATTTGGGTATGAGCGCAAAGAACGTCAATGTTTCGACGAGAGGATGTTCCATGACTACCGATCAGCCGATCGATGTTGCGATTATCGGTGGCGGCCCCGCGGGCTATGCTGCCGCCATTTATGCTGCGCGTGCCAACCTGACGACGACCGTGATTGAGCAGGGCATGTCGGGAGGGCAGATCGCCACAACCAATGAGGTCGAGAACTATCCGGGTTTCCCGCTCCTGAGTGGCGCCGAACTTGGCGAGCGTTTTCAGCAGCATGCAGAGGGCCTGGGAGCACAGGTTACATGGAGCATGGTTACGGGTATCGATTACGATGCCGATGCAGCGTTGTTTACGGTGCATCACGATATGGGCGATACGCTGGCCTCGAGCGTTATCGCTTGCATGGGTGCCACGCCGCGTCCGGCAGGTTTCGCAGGCGAGGATACGTATCGCGGTCGTGGCGTTTCATATTGCGCAACATGTGACGGCATGTTTTTCCGCGGCAAGCAGGTTTTTGTAATCGGTGGTGGCAATTCGGCATGCGAAGAGGCGCTGTTCCTGTCCGACATTGCCAGCAGTGTGACCATCGTGCTGCGCCGCGACCAGTTTCGTGCGCCCGATGGTGTTGTTCAGAAAGTGCTCGCAAAGGACAATATTACAGTTAGGTACCAAACTAGTATTGTGGAGCTATCGGGCGAAGCCATGCCAACGACGATTACCTTTAAGGACAATGCATCTGGCGAGACTCATACCGAGTCATTTGAACCTGGCTCGTTTGGCGTCTTTGTCTTTACGGGGATGCTGCCGCATACCGAGCTGGTTGAGCATCTAGTCGATCTGGCTCCTGACGGCGGCATTGTCACCGACGATTCGATGGCCACCCGTACGCCCGGCTTATTCGCAGCCGGCGATATCCGTTCCAAGCGTTTACGCCAGGTTGTGACCGCCGTTTCGGACGGAGCCATAGCAGCAACGAGCGCATACGCGTTTCTTCGTGAATAAGTACGATAATATATCTTATGTAAGGTTGATATCAATTTACTAAATGGCGGGACGATGCATCAGTGCACTGTCCCGCCAATTTTCTTGGCGGCTATGTGGTATGCAAAACTAGATAACCTAGAATACAATATAGAAAACGAACGGAGGCCTCTTATGAACCACGCTAAATACGTTATTCCGATGTCCGATTCGTCGGTCAGCATTAAGCCCGAGGATATTCAGCCCACAGTGCTGCCCGATGCATTCATTCAGTCCGATATCGTGCGTAAACTCAATACGTTGAGTCTGCCGCGCTATAACCAGTTGCCCAATGTGACGCTCTACCGCGACCAGGTCATTGAGTATGTTGCGCTGTGGATGGAGCCGCTGTCCATTTGCGTTGAGCACCCTGTCATTACGCCATCGATGATCAATAACTACGTGAAGGTCGGCCTGGTGCCTGCTCCGGTCAAAAAGCAATATGGCCGCGAGCAGATTGCCCGCCTGATCGCTATCTGCCTCTTTAAACAGGTGTTACCTATTGCTGCGGTGCAGGCACTCTTTAACATTCAGCGTTTGAGCTACGATGCCCCGACGGCCTTCGATTATGTGGTCGATCAGCTCGAGGCATCGATTCGTTCGGCGTTTTCCGTCGAGCAGACGCCGGTTCCCGATACGGCGCATCAGGTAACGCGTGAGTCGCTGCTTGTACGCAGTGCGGTTTCATCCTTCGTTTCGAAGGCGTACCTGATGAGCTATCTAAAGTTTAATGGGTTTAATAGCTAGCCGACGTATTAAACGGGCGGAACAAAGGGCCATCTGTCACTTTGTTCCGCCCGTATTTTTGCTTGGTTGGACGTTATTGGCCCGAAGCCACGCCCATGCCGTAGCCGATAATGAGGCCGTGCATCTCGGCATAGTATGAATCTAGCCCGTTACAGGGCATGATGATAGTCTTGGAGCCTGGCCAGCGCTCCACAATTCGGCTGGCAAGTGCTTGGGCGCCTGCCTCATTCTCGACATGGTCGATAACGACCTCGCCGCCCGTAAAACCTTCGGCTTCCATGGTGTCGATAATCTTGTTGAGCATCTTCTTTTCGCCACGCGTGTGTCCGACGAGTTCGATTTTACCGGCTTCACTCGCCGTGCCCAAAATGCGAATATTGAGCTTGTTGGCAATGACGCCGGCTGCCTTAGGGATACGTCCGGCTTTGGCCAGGTTTTCGTAATTGCACAAGCTGAAGAGGATTTTGCTGTTCTGCTCAAGGCTATCGAAGTATGCGCAAGCGTCCTCGAATGAGACATCCGGATTGCTTGCAAGATAGCGGTCGAACAGCAAGAAAATGAGGTCCATTTTGCCGCCAGCTGCGCGCGAATTGACTAGATGAATCTGCCGGTCGTGCTCCTCGGCAAGAACCATATCGCGAGCCGTGGCTGCTGCGTTGTAGCTGCCCGACACGCCCTCAGAGATTGGCATGCAGATGGTCTTGTCTGCCAATTTGAAGAGCTCGGCCCACTCCCCTACGCTGGGACAAGCGCTCGAAGAAGCGTTCGTCTCCGCCTGAACAGCGCAGTTGAGCTCATGAACATCGAGCGAAAGGTCATCGATGAATTCACGCTCCCCCACTCGAATTTTGAGGGGCGCAAATGCAAAGGTGGTATGGGGCGCGGTCGGTTGCCAATCGCGGAGGTTGCAGCTTGAATCGGAGATAAGTGCCCAGCTCATAGAGGGTCCTTTCTAATTGTTCCTCAACAATTATAGCCATCTTGCAAACTGAATGTACGGCTATCTAGTTTTGAATACTAGATAGCCGTACAAGATTAGAGAAAAAAAGAATGGACCTCGCGACTTAAAGCCACGAGGTCCACATTCACACGCTGTGTAAGATGACTTAGTAACGCACGAAGATATAGTTGTTGTTCATGCCGGCGGCAACCGAACTGATGATAACACCCGTATTGTAGTCGGAAGCATGAATCATCTGACCACCACCGATGTAAATGCCGGTGTGGTACGAGTTGACAACAACGTCACCGGGCTGCGGATCAGACACACGCGTCCAGCCCATAAAGGTACCCGTGGTGCCGAGGCGGCAATAGCGACCAGTGAGGCAATAGCTAACAAAACCAGAGCAGTCGAAGCTGTTCGGGCCAATTCCGCCCCAGGAATAAGCGCAACCAAGCTTGCTGTATGCACGCGAGACAACAGAACCGCCGTCGACGGACTGGCTCGGAGCAGAAGGCGTCGGAGCCGGAGCAGGCGTGAAGGGCTGCGGCGTCGGAGCAGGTGCCGGCGTAGGAGCCGGAGTGTTGCCGCCCTGGTTGTTATTGCTGGTCTGGCCACCGTTGTTGGTGTTCTCGGTCGTACCGGCAGTCTCGTTGCTCACCGTGGCCTTCTCGGCGGTGCTAGCGTTGATGCCGGCCTGCAGCGCGGCATTGGCCTCGGCCTCGGCGGCAAGCTCGGCCTGCAGCTGCGAATCCAGGGAATTTACGACGTTCTGGGCTTCAGCCTGCTGAGCATTAAGCTCGTCGACCTTCTTTTGCGTGGCGGCGACGTTCTTCTCCTGCTCGGCCTGCTTATCGGTGAGCTGCTGCTTAAGCTCCTTGACCTCTTGAATGGTCTGAGCTTGCTTATCGGAAACTTTGCCGTAGTAGAACAGACGGTTGAGCATATCGCTCAGATCATCGACACCCGTCAAAACCTGAAGCAGGTTCAGACCGCCGGTTTTGTACTCGCCGGCGACATAGGTCGAGAGCTTGGCCTGACCATCGGCGATCTCCTGCTGCTTTTGCGTGATCTCGCCGGCAGTCTGATCGAGCGCCTGCGTCTGCGTTGCGAGCTCATCGTAAATCTGCTGGGTTTGGGTACCGATCTGCTCGAGCTTCGTACGAGCAGCGGCAAGGTCGGATGCGGTATCGGCGTAGGCAGGAGCCGCGAGGCCCAAGCCCAAAACACAAGCGAGGGTTGCCGTAGCAGCGCAGCGTGCCATGTTTTTATGCGTGTTTGCTGTGCGCATGTAGCTTCCTTTCCAGTAACTAAGGGTAACGGCTAGTCCACCGTCACCAGGCTAAAGAGCTCCACATCGTCATCAGACGGCGTGAGCTTCTCGCGCGGGTTGAGAAACGCAAGCTCAAGGATACACCCGTAGCCCACAAGCTTTGCTCCCATATCTCGCACAAGTTTACC
>CAUGNZ010000029.1 GCA_959601045.1 uncultured Collinsella sp. | reverse complement strand
GGGGCCGACGTGGACCAGCTTGGTGTCCTCGCCGCGCTCGAGCGCCAGATCGCGCAGGATGGCGTCCTCGCGGGCCTCCATGACCTCGGCCTCGTCGTCCTCGATATGGTCATACCCCAGCAGGTGCAGCATGCCATGCACGAGCATCAGGCGGCACTCGTCGGCAGGGGCATTGCCAAAGCCGGGGGCCTGACGGGCAATGACTTGCGGGGCCAGGATGATATCGCCAAGCTCAAGCGTCTCGTCGGCGGGAATATCCTCGTCAAAGGCCGAGTCGCATTCAAACGAGAGGACATCGGTGGTGCGGTCGATACCGCGCCACTCGTGGTTGAGCTCGTGCATCTCGTCCTCGTCGACATACGAAAGGGAAATCTCGACTTCACGCTCAACGCCTTCGGCGGCAAGCACGACCTCGCAGATGTGTTCTACCTCCTGCGCGTCGAGCAGCGTATCGAGCTCGGCATCGTTGCTGATCAATACACTCAACGGGACTCCTTTCGGTCGCGCGGGCGCTGCTCGCGCACGTCATCATAAGCATCATATGCCTCGACGATACGTCCCACCAGGGCATGGCGCACCACGTCGGCACGCTCGAGGTGAGAAAATGCGACATCGTCGACACGGCCCAAAATCTTCTCGACATCCGCCAAGCCACCACGACGGCCCACCAGGTCACGCTGGCTCAGGTCGCCGGTAATCACAAACTTGGAGTTAAAGCCCAGGCGCGTCAGAAACATCTTCATCTGCTCGGGCGTGGTATTTTGGGCCTCGTCGAGCACCACGAAGGCGTCGCTCAGCGTGCGGCCGCGCATGTAGGCAAGCGGGGCGATCTCGATCACGCCGCGCTCCATGAGCTCATCGGTGCGCTCGCGATCCATCATGCAAAATAGGGCGTCGTAGAGCGGGCGCATGTACGGATCGATCTTTTCCTCGAGGGTGCCGGGCAAAAAGCCCAGGTTCTCCCCCGCCTCGACAACCGGACGCGTCAAGATCAGACGGCCCACCTCGTGACGCTTGAGTGCGGCAACAGCGAGCGCCATGGCCAGATAGGTCTTACCGGTACCGGCAGGACCCAAGCCAAACGTGATGGTATTTGAGCGGATGGCATCCACATAGCGCTTTTGACCGAGCGTCTTGGGGCGAATGACGCGACCGCGATACGAAAGCAGCACGTCATCGCGAAGCGACGTAGCCTCGTGCTCACCGTCGCGCAAGACGGCCAGGCAGCGAGAGACATCGTCGGCAGAAAGCGTGCGCCCGGAAGCAGCCTCACGAAAGGCATGTTCGAAAAAACGCGCGACCAGTTCGACCTCGTCCGGGTCACCGCTCACGGCGATGCTGTCGCCACGGGCGACCACGTGGGCGCGAACTGAGCTCTCCAGCGCACGAAGGACGCCGTCGCCGGCACCCAAAACGCGCGAGGGGTCAATACCCTCGGGAACGGTAAGTCTAATCTTCGAGGCTTCCATGAACCTCCCTGCGTGCATGGACCAAGCCGGAATCATCGACTCCGATGATAGCAACATCGAGCAGGCACGGGGCTGTAAGTCCACAGGTATCGTCAAGACGGGCATGATGGAACGAGCCGAGCGTCAGGTTGTCACCATACTCGAGCACGGCACGCTCGACCGTGCCCACGCGACGACGAGCGTCGGCAATAGCGAGCTCCTGTGCGGCGGCCCGCATACGGCGGCTGCGCTCGGCCATAACCTCGGGTGGCACCTGGTCGGGCATGTCGGCAGCAAGGGTACCGGGACGCTTGCTGTAGCGGAACACGTGCATACGCGAGAAACCCACACGGCGGCACAGCGCCAGCGACTCCTCGAACTCCTCGTCCGTCTCACCAGGAAAACCGACGATGACATCGCACGAAAGGGACGCCTGGGGCAAGTTGGCGCGAATCATACGCACCGTGTCCTCAAAGGCCTCGGCGCTATAGGGACGGCCCATGCGATGCAGGGTCGCCGTGCAGCCGGACTGCACGGGCAGGTGCAAAAACGGGGCGATACGCTGCGGGTAGCGCGCCATAACCTTAAGCAGGCGCTCGGAGATATCCATGGGCTCGACCGAGGAAATGCGCACATGCGGAATAGACGTGCGCTCCATGATGGCCTCGAGCAGCTCATCGATTTCGACGTGCTCGTCGGTCGCGCTCTTGCCATCGTAGGCACCCAGGTTCACACCGGTCAGCACCACCTCGGGCACGCCGGCCTCCTGGGCCTCGCGAACTTGCTCGAGCACGGACTCGACGGGCACGGAGCGCTCGGGGCCGCGCGCCTTCCACACAATGCAATAGGTGCAGCGATGGTTGCAGCCATCCTGAATCTTCACGCCCAGGCGAGAGCGACCGAGCGCATCGACCACCTCGCCATCGCTGCAGGCGGGAACGCTATCGGACTCAACACCCAGCACCTCGCAAACACGTTCGGCGACATCTATCTTGGACGGCTCGGCAATCACGCGATCCGAAAGCTCCGACAGCTCCTCGGGATGCAAATTGACCACGCATCCGGTCACGACCACATAGGGCTCGTTTGGATGGGCCAGCGCATGACGGACGGCCTTACGGGTCTTAGCCTCGGCCTCGCCCGTAACGGCACAAGTGTTAATGACGATCAGATCGGCATCCTGGGGCTCCACAATAGCAAAGCCCAAGCGCATAAGATCGGCAGTGATACGGTCAGACTCAACCCGGTTGACACGGCAGCCGAGGTTGACGACGGAAATATGGGGTGCGAGCACGCGGGCTCCTTAATCGAGGATATCGTCGAGGGCACTCTTGATACGGTCGGTCACCGACTTCTTACCAGAAGCGACGTCATCGCCCATCTCATCGGCAAAAGCACGGAGCAGCTCGCGCTGCTTATTGGAAAGATTGGTGGGAACGACCACGCGCAGTTGCACGATCAGGCGGCCACGCGAACCGCCACCGCCAATGCGCGGCATGCCGTAATTATTGACGCTCACGGTGTCGCCGTACTGGGCGCCGGCGGGAACCGTCACCTTAACGACCTCGTCGGGCATAATGCCCTCGACCTCAATCTCGCAGCCGAGCGCAGCCTGCGCAATCGAGATATCGCTCACCAGGTACAGGTCATCACCGTTGCGCTTAAAGCGCTCATGGTCGGCGACGCGCACGTTGACAATCAGGTCGCCCGAAGGCTCGCCGCGAAGGCCGGCCTCGCCAAAGCCGCTCACACGAAGCTGGCGACCGGTCGAAACGCCGGCGGGAATATCGATGTCGATCTTTTCGTGCGAAGGCGTGCGGCCTTGACCGTCGCAGGTCTCGCAGGGATGATCGATAACCGTGCCCTCGCCATGGCAGTCGGGGCAAGGCGAGGAAGACTGAACCTGGCCCAAAAACGATCGCTGAACCGTCGTGACGTAGCCCGTACCGTGGCAGCGGCCGCACTGCTTTTCCTGTGCGCCCTCTGCCCTACCGGTGCCATTGCAGTCCTCGCAAGGAGCAAGGCGGTCATAGCTGATTGTCTTTTTGCAGCCGAGCGCCGCCTCCTCGAGCGTCACCGAAAGCGAGATGGCCATATCACGTCCGCGACGACGCTCACGACGGCTGCGGGCGCCACCGCCGGCACCGCCGCCAAAGAACGACGAGAACAAGTCGTCCATGCCCATGCCACCAAAGATATCGTTGATATCGACGTAGCCGGAGCCACCGGGGCCGTCGGCAGTGCCGTAACGGTCGTAGTTAGCACGCTTCTGCTCATCGGAAAGAACGGAATATGCCTCGTTGAGCTCTTTGAACTTAGCCTCGGCCTCGGGGTCGTCCGAAACGTCCGGGTGTACGGTACGGGCCTTCTTTAGAAACGCGCGCTTAATCGTCCGCGCGTCGGCATCCTTGTCGACGCCAAGCACCTCGTAGTAATCCCTATTTTCCGACACGACCGAATCCTTCCGACTTTCATTATTGTCACAGTGCGTCCTATACCCAAGCTGGGCCGGCCGCAAACAGAGGGTTTGATGTTATTGCATTGCGTAGGGCGAAAGCATGGCACGTTGCGAGCAGCTCGCAAACCAAACCGACACGAGCGCAAACATAAATCCGTTGGCAAAACCGTTGGCAAACTGCATCGCGCCGCGCTTCCACCACAGCAGGCTGCGGTGCAGCACGCCGTCCGAGAGCACCATGAACAGGCCCATGGCAAACGGAATAAAGCACATCACGGCAAAGGCCGAGAACACGCCCGAGATGGCCGATAGCACCAAAAACGGCGCCACGATGCCCATCAGGTAAAAACCGGTACGGGCCTTGCCTTCCAGGCGCTCGGCCTCAACATGGGCCCGACCGACCAGATCACCGCCAGAGGCGCCGTTGGTGCCGGCGTGACCCATGCCGCCAATACGGACCTCGTCGCCATCGTGCGTGCCGGCGGGAAACTCAATCGTCTGCTCGGAGGTCACACGGGTTCGCCCGCTGCCGCCGCAATCGGGACAGGGGTCGGCGACGACCTTACCGGAGCCACCGCACTCAGGGCAGACAGACTGGAACGTGCCGGCACCAAACAGAAAGGACAGGTCGACATCGATGTGGCCGCGACCGCCGCAGCTCGGACAGGTATGTGCATGCTCGGACGAAACAGAGCCCGAACCGCCGCAGTGACCACAGGTATCGAAGCGCGTATAGCGGACGGTCTTGCGGGCACCGCCCTTGGCCTCCTTGGCGTCGAGCTTAATATCGACGACCACGTTGGCGCCGTTCTCGGGATTATAGGCAGCCTGCCCGCGACGCGGCTGACCCCAGGCGCCACCAAAGGGAAAGCCGCCCTCAAAGGGATTGCCGTAGCCCGCGCTGCCGGCGTAACCGCCGCCATAGGGCGAAGCCGTGGGAGCGCCGGCAAAGGGATTGCCCGAGCGCATGGCGTCGTAGCGCGCACGCTTCTGCTCGTCCGAAAGCACAGCATAGGCCTCGGAAACCTCTTTGAACTTTTCCTCGGCATCCGGTTCTTTGTTGACGTCCGGATGGAGCTTGCGGGCCTTTTGCTGGAAGGCTTTCTGTATATCACGCGAGGTGGCGTCCTTGGAGACACCCAAAATCTCGTAGTAATCTTTTTCGTTCATCGTCGCCATGCGCGGCAACCTCCTGCTCACAGCAGCGTATATATTGCGGTAATTCTACCCGAGCGGCCTAGGCTAGACCCCAAAACAGCTCGAACAGCACATTTCCATCGAGCCAGCCCAGGTGTGTCGGCGCCAGACGAGCTCGGACATGGCCCGCGACGACATCTGCCGAAGTGAAGGGTCCCTCATGGACCCCGAGCGTCTCGGGAACCCAAGTGACAAGACCCAATTCGAGTGCGCGATCGCAAGCGGCTGCCAGCTCACCCGCTGGGATGACGCAAGCTGCACGAACCAACAGGTCGGACGCAACACCGCGCGTCATGCGACAAGCGAGCATCAGGTCTTCAGCCGCAGCCTCACGCTGCGACAGATATTCGGCCTCGAACGCCGTCGCGTCATCGTCACGTTGCACCAGACGCACGCGGTACGCATCGCCTCGAGAAGAAACACCGGGGAACAAACCTGCAAGACGGTCGAAATCCTCGGCGTCGAGCATGCCCGCGGCAGAGCGACCAAGGCCCAGGTAACCCCGTCCGGTCCAGTAGGCAATGTTATGGGCGCACTCATGGCCGTCGAGCGCGTAGCTCGCCACCTCATACGGGTGATAGCCGGCGGCACCCAGGAGCTCGCGTGCCACATCCATGCAGGCGGCCTGAAAATCCTCATCAGGCTCGAGCGACTCGTCGCGGCACGCCATGCGATAAAGGGGCGTCCCCTCCTCGAGCGTAAGAGGGTAGACCGACGCATGATGCGGAGTCGCCGTGAGCACGCCATCGAGCGTGCGCAGCCAACTCGCCGCCGTCTGCCCGGGAAGGCCACACATAAGGTCGCACGACACATCGAGGCCAGCGTCCTTTACCGTCGCGATAGCCGCAAGTGCCCGATTAGCATCGTGAATGCGGCCAATAGCAGCCAGTTCAGTATTGACGAGGGTTTGCACGCCCAGAGAGATGCGCGTGACACCCGCCTCGGCAAGCGCGGTGGCGAGCTCAGCGGTCAGCGACTCAGGATTAGCCTCGCAGGTAAACTCAACGGGGGCGCACCACGCACGAATACGCCGCGCCAGCTCCACCAAGCGCTCCCCCGCCAGCGACGGCGTACCGCCGCCAACATAGACGGTGCGGATATGGTCAAGGGCCCCAGCTTTGCCAAAAGCATCGAGGCGCGCGAACAACTGCTCAAAATAGGCATCGAGCGCAACGCTCAGGTCGTACGGAGCAAAACTGCGCGAGTCAAAGTCGCAGTACCGGCACTTTTGGGCGCAAAACGGCACATGCACGTACAGCGCGGTAACGGCCACCCTTAAGCCTCCAGCGGATGAGGGGGCACCGATTCGCCGGCGGCAAGTGCGGCCTCGCAGGCCACCACATCGCGCTCGATCTCATCGACCAGCGCCATGAACTCCTCATACGTGGAGCAGCGCACCACATGGGCACGCCAAGCGGCGGCATGGGGCATGCCTTTTAAGTACCAGCTTGCGTACGTACGGGCACGCGACATGAGCGGCAGGAGCTCATGCGTCAGCGTTAGGTGCTCACGCAGGGCGTCTAGGCGCTCGACGGAGCTGCGCGCCGGCACCGGCATGCCATCGAGCGCAAGGGCGCGAGCATCACCGAACACCCAGGGGTTGCCATAGATACCGCGCGCGATAAACACCGCGCTGGCACCCGAGCCGTGCAGATGCTCAGCAGCGTCCTCGGCCGAGAACACATCGCCCGAACCAATCACGGGAATCTCGACAGCGTCGGCAACCTCATCGACGACCGACCAATCGGCCTGACCCGTGTAGAGCTGCGTGGCGCAACGACCATGCACGGCGACTGCGGCAGCCCCTGCACTCTCAAGCATCTGGGCAAATGTCGCGGCATTACGGTCCTCGGCATAAAAGCCCTTGCGAATCTTGACGGTCACGGGCACGTGCGCCGCGCCCACCGTGGCCTCGACGATCTTCTCCGCCAGGTCGGGCGTGCGCATGAGTGCCGAACCCTCGCCCTTGGTGACAACCTTGCGGGCGGGGCATGCCATATTGATATCGATGAGCGACAGGCGATCGCCAACGCGCTCCTCGACGGCGGCGACGGCGCTCGCAAACTGCTCGGGCTTGGAGCCAAAGAGCTGCACGCAAATCTGCTGCTCCTCGTCGGCCGGTAGCACCAGGCGCCAGGTCTTGTTGCTGGCATAGGCAAGACCCGCCACGCTCACCATCTCACTGTAGGCAAGGTTGGCACCGCGGCGGCGACACATGATGCGATAGGCGGGGTCGGTCACGCCCGCCATGGGAGCCATAAGGAACGGCTGCTCGGCATAGGCACCCAGCAGCCGCTTGCTGTATTCAGAAAGCGCCATGGACCTACTCGTCCACCTTGAGGATCGCCATAAACGCCTCCTGCGGGACCTCGACCGATCCGATGGCCTTCATACGCTTCTTGCCCTCTTTCTGCTTCTCGAGCAGCTTGCGCTTACGCGAGATATCGCCGCCGTAGCACTTAGCAAGAACGTCCTTGCGACGCGCCTTGACGGTGGAACGGGCGATGATCTTGTTGCCGATAGCACCCTGGATGGGCACCTCGAACAGCTGACGCGGGATGATCTCCTTGAGCTTGTCGCACAGGCCACGGGCCAGGCCATATGCCTTGTCCTTATGGACGATAAACGAAAGCGCGTCCACCTCGTCGCCCGAAAGCAAAATATCGAGCTTCACGAGCTCGGAGGGACGGTACTCGTTGAACTCGTAGTCGAGCGAGGCATAGCCCTTAGTGCGGCTCTTGAGCTGATCGAAGAAGTCCAAGATGAGCTCGGCGAGCGGCATATCGAAGCGCATCTCGACCGATTTGCTCGTCAGGTGGATCATGTCGGTTGTGACGCCGCGGTGCTCGATGGCGAGCTGCATGACGGCACCCGTGTACTCAGGCGGGCAGATGATCTTTGCCTTGAGGTAGGGTTCCTCGATACGATCGATGCGTGTGGCCTCGGGAAGGTCCTGCGGACTGCGGACATCGATCATTTCGCCGTCGGTCTTGTAGACGTGATAATCAACCGAGGGACTCGTGGCAATGAGGTCCAGGTTGAACTCGCGCTCCAGGCGTTCCTTGACGACTTCCATGTGCAGCAGGCCCAGGAAGCCCACGCGGAAGCCGAAGCCGAGCGCCACCGAGGTCTCGGGCTCCCACACCAACGACGGGTCGTTGACGTGCAGTTTATCGAGCGCGTCACGCAGGTTCTCGTAGTCCTTGTTGTCGATCGGGAACAGGCCCGTATAGACCATGGGCTTGGCCTCGCGATAACCAGGAAGCGGCTCGGGGCAGGGGTTCGACGCCCACGTAAGGGTATCGCCCACGCGAACGGCCTCAGGATCCTTCAAGCCCGTGACCACATATCCGACCTCGCCGACCGTCAGCGCGTCGACCGGGGTCTCGGCAGGACGCTTGACGCCCACGCCGTCGACCAAAAAGTCGCCCTTGGCTTGCATCATAAGCAGGGTATCGCCCTTTTTGATGGAACCATCGAAGACGCGCACCGTAGCCACCACACCGCGATACTCGTCAAAGTACGAATCCAAAATGAGCGCTTTGAGCGGAGCGTTTGCATCGCCCTTAGGCGGCGAAATCAAAAAGACAATGGACTCCAGCAGATCGTGAATGCCCTCGCCGGTCTTGCCCGAAACGCAAACAGCATCATCGGCAGGGATCGCCAGGTCATCCTCGATCTCGGTCTTAACCTCATCGGGATGGGCCGAGGGCAGGTCGATCTTGTTGATGGCCGGCACAATGTCCAGATTGGCGTTCATGGCGAGCGTCGCGTTGGAGACGGTCTGCGCCTCGACGCCCTGCGTGGCGTCGACAACGAGTACCGCGCCCTCACAGGCTGCCAGCGAGCGCGAGACCTCATAGGTAAAGTCCACGTGGCCCGGCGTATCGATCAGATTGAACTGATACGTCTCACCATCGTCGGCGTCATAGGAAACGCGGACGGCATTGGACTTGATCGTAATGCCGCGCTCGCGCTCGATATCCATGGTGTCGAGCAGCTGCGACTCCATGTCGCGTTCGTCGACGGTATGGGTGAGCTCGAGGATGCGGTCACTGATCGTGGACTTGCCATGGTCGATGTGCGCAACGATCGAGAAGTTGCGGATGTGGGAAATGTCAATTGAAGTATTCATGCGGACTATCTTACCCGAGCGGTACAAAAAATGGAGCCTGTTCCATAAAACAGGCTCCATTTATGCGCGTAATCTGTGTGGTGTGAAATTTACAACTTAGGCGTTGATGCTGTTCACGAGCTTGGCAAGACCGGACTTGCGGTTGGAAGCCTGGTTCTTGTGGATAACATGCTTGGCGGCAGCCATGTCGAGACGCTTGGTGACGGTCTTGAGGGCAGCCTGGGCCTTCTCGGCGTCGCCCTCGGCGACGGCGGACTGGACGTGCTTGGTCAGCGTCTTGAGCTCGGACTTGACAGCCTTGTTACGCATGCGAGCTGCCTCATTGGTGCGGATACGCTTCTTCTGAGACTTGATGTTTGCCACTTCTGGAGTTCCTTTCGAGTTCCTTGCAAAAAATGTATGACACCTCTGAGACACGGTGAGGTCATGCAAGCGCCTACTATAGCACGCTCCCTCTCAAAGGGATAGAACGAATTTGTCAAATAGGCAGGTATCATCACGATTTTCTCAAGATGTTCGTAATCCAGAGCAAAAGCGCCGTCTGAGAATCGGCCGAACCCTTGAGCGCGAGCTCCACATCGACCGCACCCTCGAGCGCGGCAACGAGCTCTGCCATCGAAAAGCGACGCGCCCAAGTCAGGTGATTCTTGACCTGCCAGGACTGGAGCTTGAGCGTTGCGGCCAGCTCGCGACCCTGCCCACGCGCGTCGAGCGCCTTGGCGACGATAAGCTCGCGAATGCGACCGCACAGCAATGTGTAAGTCCACACGTAGCTCTTGGAGGGCAGGAGCTTAAAGAGCTCGAGCGAACGCCGCATATCGCGAGCCGAGACGGCGTTGAGGAAGTCCCAGGGTTGGATCTCGGCCGTACGTACAATCCAGCGCTCAACATCGGCAAGTTCAATCTGGGGCGACTCGACCATCTGGGCAAGCTTAGCCAAGTCGTTATCGAGCATGCGCGTGTTTTCGCCCGAACGCGAGACGAGCTCCTCGGCGGCCGCCGTCGAAATCGACTTACCGCGCTGCGTCGCCATCTGCTGAACACGGCGCGGCAGTTCCCAGCGCTTGGTACCCGAGCAATCGACGATAGCCTTCTTGTCGATCTTGGCGATTGCCTTATACAGGCGCGTATTCTTGGCAAGTGAGTCGGCGATGATGAGGCAGACCGTTGTGGGGCTGGGACTCGCCAGATACCCAACGAGCGGCTCCGAGACCGCCTTGGCGAGCTTTGAGCAGCCATCGAGGATTACCAGACGAAACTCGCTGCCCATCGGAAAGGTGTTAAGCGATCCGATAATGGACTCGATATCGGGGTCCTTGGTCATGTCTCGCTCGTCGAGGTTGAACTCGACCATACCCGATTTTTCCAGACGCGCTTTCATACGCGAGACGGCGTGGTCGCGCTTAACTCCGTCGGTACCGACGATCAGATACGCCGGCAGCAAACCGGTTTCGGACATTGCGCTCCCCTCCCGCAGGCCTTCGTATTCGTTCCGTGCCATTCTAGCCCAGGGGCCCACCACACGCCAACGACGTCGTCACGGTAGCTGGCATCGCATCGCAAAGCCATTCGCAGTCGGTGTGACGGTAATGTCGCCGTGTTCGATGGTACACGCGAACACACCACCCGCTTCCTTAACGGCATCGATGCAGGCATCGGACGGATGGCCGTATCGATTCCCCTCACCGGCGCTTGCGAGGGAAAGCTCGGGCTTCAGGACGTCCAGCAACTCGCCATCGACTGAAACCTTGGAGCCGTGATGCCCAAGTTTAAGGACATCGATATCCCCCACCTCCTGCACGAATTCCCGCTCTTGGTCGAGCTCGGCATCACCGGTGAGAAGTATTCGCAGGCCCTTGCCTTCCTGAACATAAGAGAGCAGCAGGACAAGCGAGTCCTCATTTCCCTCGCCATCCACGAACTCGAATGGCCACATCACGCGAGCGCAAAATGAGCCGATGTCGACCGTATCCCCACGGCGCACCTGCCGATACTCCACGCCAGGTCGGTTCAATACCTCGGCAGGAGCATCCTCCAGCGCATCCGCCGCCACGGCAATCGCTCCGACCGAAAACTGTTCGAGCACGGCAGGCAAACCACCCCAGTGGTCCTCATCCCAATGCGTCACAAAGACGGCATCGATATGGTGCACGTTATTGCGAACCAACGCCGCAACCACACGCTCGTCGAGCCCGCAGTCGACGAGAGCTACTGCGCCGCCTTGGCGGATAAGAATCGCATCGGCCTGGCCCACATCGAGCACCGTCACCGAAGGCGGAGCGAATCGATCCCAATAGACGTACGGAATCGCAGCCAAGAGCATCAGGCATGCAAGCCCCACCGCCATAGGACGTGCACGGGGACGCGGCCACCAGACCAGCAGAACCGCCAGAAAACACGGCACTAGGTAAATCCACATGCTATCGGGCGGCACGCTCACGTATGCACCCGGCACGGCGGCAAACAGCTGCTCGAAGAACAGCGCGCAACGGGCGGCAATCATGGGCACAACGAGCGCCCAAGTCCGCAACGGTCCCACGAGCGAAAAGGGAGCCAGCGCGATCGACACAGCGAGCAGAACGCTCACCACCGGACCGATGACCGCATTTGCGAACGGAGCAATGAGCGAGAATGTACCGAAGGCAGGAATGGCAATGGGAAGTGTCGCCAGTTGCGAGCACAGCGTGACGGAAAGCACGCTGGCAACGCCCGATGGCACACCTAGCTCACCCAACGCGTAGGTCGCATAGGGACAAAAGCACAGAATGGCTAAGACGCTGGCGCATGAAAGCTGAAAGCCCATCTCGAACAGCACCGTCGGCCGCAGCAGCACAAAGATGGACATGGTTGCGAAGAGCGCCGAAAGGCCGTGCCGGCGACGCCCCGCGCCGTTTACGACAAGCGTCGCGAACACCATGCAGCACGCGCGCACAGCCGAGGGAGACGCGCCCGTAAAGGCAGCGTAGCCCACAAGCGTTATCGCCAATATCGCCCGCTGAAGACCACGTGAGCACCGAGTCTTTTGCAATACACCCTCGATTACAAACCCCACGATAGCCAAATGGCTGCCCGAGACGGCGATAAGATGCGCCGTTCCCGTCACCGAAAACCAGTCGCTCGCCGGCTGGGCGCGCAGCTCGGCCGAACGACCGCAGACGACTCCAGCTATGAGCGCACGCGCCGGGTCGGTCGCAGGCGAGATGGACGCAAGCAGCTCATTTCGCAGTCGAAGCAGCGGCCCCGGAGAGCCCTCGTCGACCGACACCAACCGGATGACCTTCACTTTTCGGAGCTCGCCTCGAAGCACGCGTGAGCGACCATACGTATCGTTCTCAAAACGTAAAACGCGACCGATAACACGCACGTGCGCCCCGACCTTGAGCTCACGATCACACGATAGACGAACCGTTGCCAAGTTCTTACCGTCCGCGCGTGCCTCGCAGGTATAGGAATACACGTCGTCGTTTATGGATGGATCACCCCGCACGACAAACTCGAGGCCGCTTGCCGCTCGACCGTCGAGCGCCTTCGAGGCGCTGAGCGCACCCACAGCCCACCACGCCGAGACGACCGCTCCCGCCACGAGACCGACGGACGCGGCATACAGCCACCGCTTCAAAGGGGCAAGCCTCGCACAAGAGTGAGCCAGCACAACGAAAACCGCTGCCACAACGGGAATGGCCCATAGCGGCCCGACCGCCGTCGCCCGCTCCCTCAGCAGCGCATCAGCGGCTATGCTGAGCACCAAGGCGCAGCTCACGCACATGCCGGCACACAGGGCCATCGTCCACGGAATCAGGGGCCGCGGAGGCATCACGTGCTCTCGCTCGGTCGCACTCATACGCAGATGCAATCTTTGATTTTGGCAAGCTTCTTCTCGCCGATTCCCGACACGCGCATCAAATCGTCAACCGAAGCAAAAGCACCGTTATTTGTCCGCTCATCGATAATCGACTGTGCCATTGAGGGACCGATTCCCGAGAGCGTCTGCAGCTCTGCCGAGCTTGCCGTATTAATGTTTACTAGGCCTGTTGCGCCACCGACGCCTGATGATGCGGAAGTCCCACCATCAACACCGGCTTCCGCAATGGACACCTGCTGCTCCCCTACCGTTGGAACGTGGATTTTTTGTCCATCAGTGACCTTGGATGCACGATTAAGCCCCGTAACGTCTGCTTCGGGCGCCAGCCCGCCGGCGGCATCAATCGCCTGAGCCACCCGCGCCCCGTCTTTGAGGCGATATACACCGGGTGACACAACGGCGCCATCGACATCGACATAGACCTCTGCCGCGGCAGACGCCTTAGGCGAAGAGCCTTCAGATGTCTTTCCACTCGAAGCATCGCCGGATCCCGGCTCCACTAACGTGCCCGAACCATCAGTGCGCTCAAACGACGCACCGCCGGCACCGCCGCCAAAGTTCGCCATTGCCAGTCCACTCGCCATCGCAATGACGACCAGTATCGCCATCACCACTGCCTTATGACCGAGCAATTTGCCCGCCCAGCGGTCCGTCTTTTTGACTCGTTCGTGTTGTTCGCGCTGCGCCATAGCAAAACCTCCCAACATCATCGTGTCAGGAAAGGAGCTCCGCAACAGCCACGCCCCAAAACCGGTTTTCGCGGTCAAACCAAAAGCTGACCAAAACCTTACGAAATAATGTCCATTTATTCAGGCACACGTCAGCAAATGAACACTTAGCCGCAAAATGCCCAGATAGCAAAAGACCGACGATGCAGGCGCATCGTCGGTCTATGCACAAAGTTACTCGTGATCTTGGTAAATCTCACGCGGAGCAAGCTCAGAATGTTTGCGTTTTAAGGTCTTAGGGGCCTTGTACGTGTTGCTCTCGAAGTCGATGTACTCGGTCTGCTTGAGCAGACGCTCAATCATCTCCTCGTGATCAAACAGTTCCCAGGCCTCATGCACGGCATCGAGTTTAGCGTGCGTCTCGGGACGGCGCGGCATAAACAGCGTGCAGCAGTCGGGAGCGGCCTCAGTCGAGATATCGAACGTACCGATCTCCTCGGCGCGTGCGATGATCTCCTGTTTGTCCGAACCGATGAGAGGACGGAACACGGGAATCTTCACGGCTTCGTTGACGGCCATGATGTTCTCAAGCGTTTGGGAGGCAACCTGCCCAAGCGATTCGCCCGTAACGATGGCCCTGGCACCCTCAATGTGTGCAATGTGCTCGGCAACCGAATACATAATGCGGCGATACATGATCACGCGCAGGTTACTGGGACAGGTGACCGAAATCTCACGCTGGCAGTCGCCAAACGGCACCACATACAGGCGGCCGATCTGGACACCCGGCTCAAGCGCACGGATGATATCCTGCACCAAATACTCGCTCGTATCGGGCGTCTGCGGACGACCGGAAAAATGCACCGGCACGCAGACCGCGCCGCGACGCGCGAGCATCCAAGTCGCCACCGGAGAATCGATACCCGACGACAGCAGCGTCACGACCTTGCCGGCAGAACCCACCGGCAGACCGCCCACGCCGCGCTCGGAGCGCGCGTATACATAAACGCTACCCTGGACCACCAGTACGTGCACCATCGCATCGGGGTCGTGCATTTGAACCTTTTTATCGGGAAAGGCCTCACATAGCACCTCGCCCACCTGACGATTGATATCGATCGAGGTGAGCTCATAGTCAGTATTGGAGCGCTTGGCGTGCACCTTAAACGAATCAAAGGAACCAAACTCGCGCAGCGCCTTCACAGCGGCGGCGCAGTACTCCTGCGGGTCGCGGTTGGTGTGATACGCCAAAGACACACGGGCAACGCCGGGGACGGTGCGGATGACACGCGCCGCCTCGTCGGCCTGATGCTCGTTAAAGGTCACGAGGATATAACCGGAAATTCGAGACACGGCGTTCACGGAAAAGGCGGCCAAGGCCGCCTTGATGTTATCCATGAGGATATGCTCAAAATGTGCGCGGTTCTTGCCCTTCAGCCCAACCTCGTGATAGTGGACTAGGCAGACGCGAGCCGCCATTTAGGCTTCAGCAACCTTGTGGCCGAGCGCCTTCTCGTAACGGGCCTCGTCGTAAGAGATGTCGCCGTCGACAATCTCGTCCATAGCCATCGAGATGGTATCGGCACCGGAAAGCCCGATGGTGATGTCATCGACATCCTGGACGGCAAGCACGCGGTTGTGCTGGCCACGCAGCATGCTATTGATGTCGCAGGCGCGCTTGGAGGCAAGCGAAGCGAGCAGGAAGCGGTTGTGATCGGTCTTCTCCAGAAGATCGTCAATGCAAGGCTTTACAACGGACACGGACCTCAGATCCTTTCATGCATATCGAGAACGCGAACGAGCTCATCGGTCGCGCGGTCGAGATCGTCATTCACCACGACGTCGTCGTAGCGGTCGGCAAGGGCAAGCTCATCGGCGGCGTTTGCCATACGCAGCTCAATCGTCTCGGGCGTCTCGGTACCGCGACCGACTAGACGCTCGCGGAGCACCTCAAGCGAAGGCGGCTTGATAAAGATCAGCACGGTCTCGGGGAAACGCTCCTTCACCTGCAGGGCGCCCTGGACATCGATCTCCAAAATCAGAGACGAGCCCGAGGCGAGCTTGGATGTGACCTCGCTCACCAACGTGCCGTAGCAGTTACCGTGGACCTCGGCCCACTCAACAAACTCACCGTTTGCCACGCGGCGGTCGAACTCCTCGCGCGTCAGAAAAAAGTAGTTGACGCCGTCGACCTCACCTTTGCGTGGTGCTCGCGTGGTAGCCGAAACCGTCAGACCCAGGTTCGAGCGGCGCTCGCGCACACGAGCGACGAGCGTACCCTTGCCTGCGCCTGACGGTCCAGAAATCACAAAGAGCTTGGAATCCTGAGCGCTCACTTATTTGGTCAGCTGCTCGAGGAGCTGCTCGCGCTGACGGACGCCGAGGCCCTGGACGCGACGGGTAGCGGAGATACCGAGCTCCTCCATGATCTTGGCGGCCTTGGCCTTGCCATAACCGGGGAGAGACTCGATGAGGGTGGAAACCTTCATGCGGGAAGCGATGGGGTCATCGGAGTTGAGCACGGACTCGAGGGACTTCTCGCCCTTTTTGATCTGCTCGCGAAGCTCAGCGCGGGCGTGACGTGCGGCAGCAGCCTTCTCAAGAGCCTGCTTGCGCTGCTCGTCGGTAAGCTGAGGGAGTGCCATTCGTACCTCCAAATAGTTGGGTTATATCTGATTCAATAATTGGCATTTTAGCACGTAGAACGTACAAAATGCCTAATCGCGGCTCCATAGGTTAGACGATACCCGCAAAAAGTGCAATATACTGCGCCCAAAGTTAAGCCCCTGACCTGCGATTCCACACAAAGGATGGGAAAGTTTACGCAGGCACAGGGGCTATTTTGTGCTAATGAGACCCAAAAGTGGTGACTTAGGGGAATCTTTTACGCGACGTTTTCGACCAGCTCGGCGACGATGGCGTCAAAGGCGGCAACCGGATCGTCGGCACCGGTGATGGGACGGCCCACCACAATGTGGCTTGCGCCACGCTCGATAGCCTGGGAAGGCGTCGCCACGCGGGACTGGTCACCAAGGGCGGCACCCACCGGACGCACACCCGGAGTTACGATCAGGGCATCAGGACCCAGCAGCTCACGCATGTCATGAGCCTCCATCGGTGAGCACACGATGCCATCGATGCCGTTGGCCTGAGCAAGCTTTGCCAAGCGGGCGGCCTCCTCGGCCACGGGCGACTCGACGCCGATCTCGCTCAAGGCATCCTGATTCATGCTCGTGAGCACGGTGATGGCGACGAGCTTGGCGCGGTCCTCACGCGCCTCCTCGGCACCCTCGCGGCAGGCAGCGAGCATAGCACCCGAGCCCAGGCCGTGGACCGAAAGCAGGTCGGCACCGGCAAGCGAGGCCGAGCGGGCAGCGCCGCGCACCTGATGCGGAATGTCATGGAACTTAAGGTCGAGAAAGACCTTAAAGCCAAGGTCCTTAAAGGTCTTGACGATCTGGGGACCCTCAGCGTAATAGAGCGTCATGCCGACCTTGAGCCAGGCGGCATGGCCCGAAAGCTCGTGGGCGAGCTCGAGCGCGCGCTCACGGTCGCAGTCGAGGGCGACGATAACACGGTCGCGGGCATCATTCTCTAGCATTCGAAAGCACCCACCAGCTCGTTGATGTCCTTTACGCCCTGGGACTCGGCCCAGGCCTCGAGCTCATGCGCGATCTTAAGCGAAGCACACGGATCGACGAAGTTGGCCATGCCGACCGACACGCAGGTGGCGCCGGCCAGGATAAACTCAGCCGCATCCTCGCCAGTCATGACACCGCCGACACCGTTGATGGGGATATCGACGGCCTGGGCAACCTCCCAGACCATGCGCACGGCGATGTGGTGGCAAAGCGGGCCAGAAAGGCCGCCCTTGGGCTTGGCCACGCGGGACTTGCGGGTATGAACATCGATGGCCATGCCTTGGATGGAGTTAATGACCGAAAGGCCGTCGGCTCCCGCGGCCTCGAGAGCCTTGGCAATCTCGGCGACGTTAACCGGAGCCATCTTGACGAACAGCGGCTTATCGGTCACCTTACGGCAGGCGGCCATGACGGAAGAGGCGCCCTCGGGCGTAGAGCCCATGGCGGCACCGCCGGCGGCGATGTTGGGGCAGCTCACGTTGATCTCGTAGCCGGCAGCCCAGGGGCATAGCTCGACATACATCTCGAGCGCGCGCACAAACTCATCAACGGAGTGCCCGGCAACCTGGCAAATGACCTGGCAACCGTCCTTGGACAGCTGCTCGAGCCACGGGCCGGACTCACGGGCAAAGGCGGCGACACCGGGGTTCTGCAGGCCCACGGAGTTGATCATACCGCCGGGAATCTCGGCCATGCGGGGCGCAGGGTTGCCCGGCCAAGGCTCGGCGGCACAGCCCTTGGTGGTAATGGCGCCCAGCTGGGAAACATCAAAGAAGTTCTGGAACTGCCAACCGTAGCCAAAGGTACCGGCTGCGGTGTTGATGGGGTTCTGCATCTTGACGCCGCCGAAATCGACGGCCATGTTCACGGTACCCACTAGAAGACCACCACCTTGGAAGCATCGAACACGGGGCCGCACATACAAGCACCCTTCATACCGTCGACCGTCTCGACATTGCAGGTGTTGCAGGCGCCAAAGCCACAGCTCATCATACGCTCGAGCGACACCTCGCAGTACACACCGGCCTCGGCGGCAGCGGCGGCGACCTTCTTCATCATGACGGCGGGGCCGCAGCTGGCGACGTAGTCGTAGCCGCCCTCTCCAAGCAGCTCGGCTGCCGGATCGGTGCAAAAACCGTGCGTGCCGAGCGAACCGTCGTCGGTGCACACGTTAACCGTGGCGCCCAGCGCACGGAACTCATCGACACCCACGACTTTGGAAGCGGTACCGAAGCCCAGGCACACGTCCACATCAACACCCTGCTCGGCAAGCATGCCGGCAAGACACAGCACAGGCGGAACGCCGATGCCACCGGCGACGAGCAGTGCCTTCCTGGTGCCCTCGGGTACCATCCAGCCACGGCCACCGGGGCCCAACAGGTTAGAGGTGGAGCCAGGGACCATCTGGGACAAACGGCGGGTATCGTCGCCCACGACGGCGTACCACAGCTCGACGGTGCCGGCCTCGGCGTCGGCGCGGTAGAAACTCAAGGGCACACGAAGCAGAGAAGACGCATCGCCGGGGACGGCGATGTTCACAAACTGACCGGGCTTGAGCGCACTTGCAAGCTTGGGGGCCGAGATGACGAGCGAGAAGATGCCGTCGGCGATCTCCCGGTTCGAGACGACCTCGAAGTCGTGCATGCGTGCAGTGGAAGGTGTGGGCATAGACGCTCCAATCCCCCATGCGGTTGCATGGTTCAGGCGAACAGAAAGCGCGGCACCGCAAGGGCGCCGCGCACAAAAGCGATAAGGCTATGCTAGCAGATGCAGCCGTCGGCGAGCGTCTGCTTGCCACCGACAAATACATCGGTGGCACGACCGGTGAGCGTGCGGCCGGCAAAACCGGAGTTCTCGGCGCGCGACTCGTAACCGTCCTCGCCAACCGTCCAGGTTGCGGAGGGGTCGAACACGGTCAGGTCGGCGACAGAGCCCGCCTTGACCTGAACCTGATCGAGGCCCAGAATCTCACGCGGCTTGATGGCCATGAGCTCGACCATGCGGCTCACGCTCATCTTGCCCGTGTTGACCAGCTCAGTGAGCACGAGCGACAGCGAAGTCTCGAGGCCAATCATTCCAAAGGGCGCGAGCTCGAACTCGCGGGCCTTCTCCCACGGGGTGTGGGGAGCGTGGTCGGTAACGATAGCGTCGACGGTACCGTCGATGACACCCTGACGGATGGCCTCGGCATCCTCGTCGGTGCGCAGCGGCGGATTGACCTTGAGCGAGGTGTTGTAGGTCTCGTCCAGGTCGTTCTCGGTCAGGAACATGTGGTGCGGGGTGGCCTCGCAGGTCACCTGGACACCGGCAGCCTTACCGGCACGCACGAGCTCCAGGCCATGAGCGGTGGAGATGTGCTGGATGTGCAGCTTGGCACCGGTCAGCTTGGCAATCTCGATGTCGCGGGCAATCTGAAGCTCCTCGCCGGCGGCCGGCCAACCCTCGAGGGCCAGACGGGTCGAGACCTTGCCCTCGTTGATCTGGCCGTGGCCGACCAGATCCTCGTCCTGGCAGTGGCTCATAAAGACCTTGCCGAACATCTTGCCGTAGTCCATGCAGCGACGGAGCATGCCCGCACCCTGCACGCCGCGACCGTCATCGGTGAAGGCGACGGCGCCGTGGGCGACCATATCGCCCATCTCGGACATAGCCTCGCCCTTAAGGCCGCGAGTCATAGCACCAGAAGGATAGACGCGGCAGTGGCCGACCTCGGCAGCGCGGGACTTGACGAACTCAACGACGGTTCCGTTATCGGTAACGGGGTCGGTGTTTGGCATGGCGCACACGCCGGTGAAGCCGCCCTTGGCAGCAGCGCGGGTGCCGCTCTCGATGTCCTCTTTGACCTCGAAGCCAGGCTCGCGAAGGTGAACGTGCATATCCACCAGGCCGGGGACGAGGTACTTGCCGGAAAGGTCGCGGACCTCGGCTCCCTCGACGGCGAGATTCTCGCCGACCTCGGCGATCTTATCGCCGTCAATCAGGACGTCAACGACACCGTCAAGCTCGACGGACGGGTCGACGACGTGGGCATTCTTAAGAAGCAAGGCCATTATCGGCACCTCCAAGCAGCAGATACAGGATAGCCATACGCACGCAGATACCGGCGTAGACCTGCTCCAGGATGACGGAGCGTTGCGGGTGGTCGGCCATATAGGAGTCGAACTCGACGCCGCGGTTGATGGGGCCCGGGTGGCAGATGATCGCGTCGGGCTTCATGAGCTTCTCGCGGTCCTTGGTCAGGCCGAAGAGCTTGTGGTACTCGCGAATGGTCGGGAACGGGGCACCCTCGAGGCGCTCCTGCTGCACGCGCAGCATGTAGACGACGTCCAGCTCGGGCAGGACGGAATCGAGGTCGCTCGTCACGTGGTCGCAGCCCAGGACCTCGGGCGACGGCGGCAGCAGCGTGCCGGGGGCGACGGCATAGGTCTCGCAGCCCATAATCTTAAGGGCGGGGATCAGCGAGCCGCAGACGCGGGAGTGCGCGATATCGCCTACGACGGCGACCTTCAGACCGTGGAAGTCACCCTTGTGCTCCCAGATGGTGTACAGGTCGAGCAGGGCCTGCGTGGGGTGGTTGTGCTTGCCGTCGCCGGCGCAGATGACGCTCGCGGGCGAGTTCTGCGTGACGATGTAGGGAGCACCGGCGTGCTTATCGCGAACGACGATGCAATCAATCTTGTAGGCGTTGAGGGTCTCGACGGTGTCGACGAGGCTCTCGCCCTTGACCGTGGAGGTCGAGGAGCCGCCAAAGTTGAGGCTGTCGGCCGAAAGACGCTTCTCGGCGAGTTCGAAGGAGCTGCGGGTGCGCGTCGAGGGCTCGTTGAACATGTTGACGATGGTCTTGCCCTTGAGCGTGGGGACCTTCTTGATCGCACGCTCGTTGACCTCAGAGAACGCCTTGGCGGTCTCGAGGATGAGCTTGATGTCCTCTTCGGAGTACTCGGTAATGTCGATCAGGTGCTTATGGTTGAACGCCACGGTACTACTCACCTCCCAGCGGCGCGGAGCCCACGTGGGAACCCGGCGCGACGTCGTTAATCTCGACAGCGGTGCGGCCGTCTACTTCCTTCATATATAGGTGCACGTTCTCCTCATGCGACGAGGGAACGTTCTTGCCGACAAAGTCCGGCGAGATGGGGAGCTCACGGTGACCGCGGTCAACGAGAACTGCCAGCTCGATGCGGCTCGGACGGCCCAGGTCCATAACGGCGTCCAGAGCGGCGCGGATAGTACGGCCCGTATACAGGATGTCGTCCACCAGCACGACGCGCTTGCCGTCGACGCTGAAGGGAATGTTGGTAGCGTGGATCGCGGGAGCGAAATTGGTCGCATAGTCATCGCGGTAGAAGCTGATGTCCAGGCTGCCGAGCGGAACGTCGACGCCCTCGATCTCCTTGATCTCCTCGGCGAGCTTCTTTGCCAGAAGGTCGCCGCGCGTGACGATGCCGACCAGAGCGAGGTCTTCACAGCCCTCGTTGCGCTCGAGAATCTCGTGCGCGATGCGGGTCATCGCTCGATTGACGGCGGTCTCGTCCATGATGACCGCCTTGGGGGAAGTCGTGCCCATCGATCTCCTTCCTCACATGTCTTGACTGCTGACACAGTCAAAAAAATAGATGCCCGACCGCTTAAAGCGGACCAGACACCCACAGGAAGGGCTGCTCTTTGGCAGCTATGTAATTCCATGTGGGTATCTCGTACCCCTTTAATGGTCAAGGGATAGTGTAGCCAACCTCGAGCTTAATTGCGAGCATAAATACAGAACAATCCGTAAACGGAGCCCAATGCTCCATAAACCTATATATATTTGTGGGACGAGCTTGAAAACGCACGCACGAGCTGGCATAATCCCCTCTGCTGCACGCAAATCGGATCTACGTCCAGGGCCGTGGCGTGAGCACTATCGCCAAAAGAGGAATATCTCTGTGTAGATTACGCACAGGGAGCTGCTTCTGTGCTATAGTTCAGGCTTGTTTGTTAACGCGACATGTTCGTTTGTCGCCCAAGGAGGGTCAGTTATGTCCAAAGTTTGCGAAGTTTGCGGTAAGCACCCCGTTGCCGGTCGCTCCATCAGCCACTCTCACCGCGTCACCAACCGTAAGTTCCGCCCCAACATCCAGCGCGTTTACGTCGTCGTCGATGGTCACCGTCGCAAGATGAACGTTTGCTCCACCTGCCTCAAGTCCGGCAAGGTTGCGCGCTCCTAAATAAGGTCTTACCAACAAGTACCTCGGACTCTCCGGGTCAAAGACCTCGCGTTCACATAGAACTTACCAAAGGCGCCCTCACCTACGGAGGGCGCCTTTTTTACTCGCACTCATTGGGGACAGACTTACATGAGTGTTTTCACGCATTGGGGACAGACTTAGATGAATGCTTTCCTAAGTTCACAGTGCATAGATCGGCCCCACTCCACACCTCAGGCCGCCTCGTTCCAGCCTGTGGTGGCCTTGGTTACGCTTGTAGCGCCGATACCGGTGATACGGGCAATTTGCTTGACCGTGAGATGGGCCCGCCTGAGCCTTAGCAGACAGGCATCGCGTTCGGGGCGCGGCAGGGCCTTGAGCAGCACAGGATCAATGCTCGGCAGGGCCTCGCGTGCGACGGTGAGGGCATCCTCGTCGGGAATCCGTCGACGCGGAAGAATTTCAACTGACCAGATCCGCGCGGCAACTTCCTTAAGATGCTCGCAATAGCGACGGGAACCCCCGACAATATCGAGCATGGGGGCCGCATCACAGATGTCAAAGGGATCGTAGCCCAGCTGGTATGCCTTATAGCTTGACCAACGGTACGCCTCGAGCGAGTCGAGCGCGCCTTTCACGGGATTAAGATGGATATAATCGAGTAACTGCACCGCCTGCGTGTCCGACTCGACCGCGACCCGCGAATAGCGATTATCAAACAGGTGGCCCGTTCTTCCGGTTTTCCCATTGAAATACTTGGCATAGGCCGTCAGCGCGCACTGCATTGACTTTGAAAGGTTATCAAATGGATCATCAACCATCAAATGGAAGTGGTTGTCCATAAGGCACCAGGCCAACACCGCCACGTCATGGCACGCGAACCTGTCCGAGATGTCCGATAAGAAACGATACCGGTCGGAATCGTCTTCAAAAATGATCTGTTTGGAGTTGCCGCGGTCAAAGACGTGGTAATAGCCGGTGAGCGAAATTTCGCGGGCGCATCGGGGCATGGTCTCTCCTTTCAAAGCCGTACAGGCAACACCTAAAAGGAGAGAAGGAACGCGAAATGCTGAGCCTGTGACCTATTTATAGCCAATCCGCGCCAAAAACAGGCCCAGAACGGCAAAATCGCAAATCCATGTCTGTCCCAAATGAGTGAAAGCACTCATGTAAGTCTGTCCCCAATGAGCGGGGCGATGCATTGGGCTGATGGATATAGTTGAAACGGTTCATTTAATTGAAACGTTTTAGTATGCCTTTTACGGGAATCTTACCGTTTACCGAATTATTTATTGCTATCATGCAAGACGTAGGGTAAATCTCCGATCGCAAGGAGACACAAATGGTGAAAAAGTCACCGGAAAACACTACTCCCGCAATTGTGGACAACGTAGAGGCGCTTGAGGCTAAGCTCGCTCAGATGCGAGAGGCCCAGGCGCTTTTTGCTACGTACACGCAGGAGCAGGTCGACAAGATCTTCTATGAGGCCGCCATGGCCGCCAACAAGGCTCGTATCCCGTTGGCGAAGATGGCCATCGAGGAGACCGGCCGCGGCGTTCTTGAGGACAAGGTCATCAAGAACCACTACGCCGCAGAGTACATCTACAACGCTTACAAGAACACCAAGACCTGTGGTGTCCTGGAGCGCGACGAGGCCTACGGCATCACCAAGATCGCCGAGCCCATCGGCATCGTGGGCGCCGTCATCCCGACGACCAACCCCACCTCCACTGCGATCTTCAAGACGCTGATCAGCCTGAAGACCCGCAACGCCATCATCATCTCCCCGCACCCGGCTGCCGCCAAGTGCACCATCGCCGCCGCTAAGCTCGTGCTTGACGCCGCCGTCAAGGCCGGTGCCCCCGAGGGCATCATCGGCTGGGTCGATGTCCCCTCCATCGAGCTGACCAACATGGTCATGCGCGACGTCGACATCATCCTCGCCACCGGTGGCCCGGGCATGGTCAAGGCCGCCTACTCCTCGGGCAAGCCCGCCCTGGGCGTTGGCGCCGGTAACACCCCGGTCGTCATCGACGACACCGCCGACGTGCTGCTCGCCGTCAACTCCATCATCCACTCCAAGACCTTCGACAACGGCATGATCTGCGCTTCCGAGCAGTCCGTGACCGTCATCGACACCATCTATGACCAGGTTAAGGCCGAGTTCCAGAAGCGCGGCTGCTACTTCGTCAAGCAGGGTGCCGAGATGGAGGCTCTGCGTGCCGCCATGTTCAAGAACGGCGCTCTCGACCACCGCATCCCCGGCATGGCTGCCGCCAAGATCGCCGAGCTCGCAGGCATCGAGGTTCCCGCCAAGACCAAGATCCTGATCGCCGAGGTCACCTCCACCGACCCCGCCAAGGAGGAGTTCTCCCACGAGAAGCTCTCCCCGGTCCTGGCCATGTACCACGCCAAGGACTTCCAGGAGGCAGTCGACAAGGCCGAGCACCTGGTGCTCGCCGGTGGCCCGGGCCACACCGCCTCTCTGTACGTGCACCCCGCCCAGGCCGAGAAGATCAGCCTGTTCGAGCACGTCATGAAGGCCTGCCGTATCGTCATCAACACCCCGTCCTCGCACGGCGGCATCGGTGACCTGTACAACTTTGGCATGAAGCCGTCTCTGACCCTGGGCTGCGGCTCCTGGGGCGGCAACTCCGTCTCCGAGAACGTTGGGGTGAAGCACTTGATCAACGTTAAGACTGTGGCCGAGCGCCGTGAGAACATGCTGTGGTTCCGCGCTCCCGAGAAGGTCTACTTCAAGAAGGGTTCCACGCCCGTCGCCCTCGACGAGCTCGGTACCGTCATGGGCAAGAAGCGCGCCTTCATCGTCACCGACCAGTTCCTCTTCAAGAATGGCAACACCCGCGCCATCGAGGCCAAGCTCGACGAGATGGGCATCGCCCACGACTGCTTCTACGACGTCGAGCCCGATCCGTCGCTGCAGTGCGCACGTCGCGGCGCCAAGCAGATGGCTCTCTTTGAGCCTGACGTGATCATCGCCGTCGGCGGTGGCTCCGCTATGGACGCCGGCAAGATCATGTGGATGATGTACGAGCACCCCGAGTGCAAGTTTGAGGACATGGCCATGGACTTCATGGACATCCGCAAGCGTATCTTCACTTTCCCCGAGATGGGCAAGAAGGCCTACTTCGTCGCCGTCCCGACCTCTTCGGGTACCGGCTCCGAGTGCACGCCGTTCGCCATCATCACCGACAAGGAGACCGGCATCAAGTGGCCGCTCGCCGACTACGCGCTGCTCCCCAACATGGCTATCGTTGACGCCGACAACTGCATGACCGCCCCGCGCGGCCTGACCGCTGCCTCCGGCATCGACGTCATGACCCACGCCATCGAGTCCTACGTCTCCATCATGGCTTCCGACTACACCAAGGGCCTCTCCGAGCGCGCTGCTAAGCTCGTCTTCGAGAACCTGCCCTCCAGCTTCACGAACGGCGCCAAGGACCCGCACGCCCGCGAGGAGATGCACAACGCCTCCTGCATGGCCGGTATGGCCTTCGCCAACGCCTTCCTGGGCCTCAACCACTCCATGGCTCACAAGCTCGGCGCCTTCCATCACCTGCCTCACGGCCTCGCCAACGCCGTCATCCTGACCCGCGTTATGCGCTACAACGCCGCCGAGGCTCCCGTCAAGATGGGTACCTTCTCCCAGTATCCTTACCCCAACGCGCTGCACAACTACGCCGAGATGGCCAAGTACTGCGGCATCGAGGGCAAGGACGACAAGGAGGTCTTCGAGAACTTCATCACGAAGCTCGAGGAACTCAAGGACTTCATCGGCGTCAAGAAGACCATCGCCGACTACGGTGTTGACGAGCAGTACTTCCTCGACACCCTCGACGAGATGACCGAGCAGGCATTCAACGACCAGTGCACCGGCGCAAACCCGCGCTACCCGCTCATGAGCGAAATCAAGGAGCTCTACCTGGACGCCTACTACGGCCGCGAGCCTCAGGACTACGCCGTCTGCTAGTTTTAGCACGGTTTTTAACGGCGGGGGTGCACGGGTGTTTCACACACCCCCGCCGTCGCTTCTATCGCATCGTTGAAAGGATGCAACCATGCTGCTACCCGATTCCAAGACCGAGCTCGTCCGCCGTGGCAACAAGGTCGTTTACGACCTGGGGGACAAGATCGTCAAGGTCTTTAACGAGACCAAGCCTGTCTCCGACGTGTTCAACGAGGCTTTGAATCTTGCCCGCATCAATGAGTGCGGCATCCGCAGCCCCAAGGCTCTCGAGGTTTCCCAGCTCGAGAACGCCAACGGCTGGGCGCTCGTGACCGAGAAGGTTCCGGGCACCACCCTTGCCGAGAAGATGACTGCTGAGCCCCAGCGCTTTGGTGAGTATCTCGAGATGTTCGTCGACCTCCAGATCGAGATCCACGGCTATACCTCCCCGCTGCTCAACCGTCAGCGCGACAAGTTCGCCCGCATGATCGACAGCCTTGATCAGCTCAATGCCACCACGCGCTACAACCTTCAGGAGCGTCTGGACGGCATGACCAAGGAGTTCAAGGTCTGCCACGGCGACTTCAACCCCTCCAACGTCATCGTCGGCGACGACGGCCAGCTCTATGTGTGCGACTGGGCACACGCCACCCAGGGCTCCCCTGCTGCCGACGTTGCCACCACCTACCTGCTCTTCGCCCTCAACAGCAAGGACCAGGCTGAGGCCTACTTGGAGCTCTACTGCGACCGCGCCGACATGCCCATGCAGGTCGTGCGTCAGTGGACGAGCATCGTCGCCGCTTCCGAGCTCGCTCGTAAGCGCAACGTGAACGATGAGTTCCTGAAGAACTGGATCGACGTCGTCGATTATCAGTAATATCTGAGCGATTTATTTCGCATCGGAGGCACAAGAAAACCCCGCAGCTCATTAGGGCTGTGGGGTTTTCCTTTTAGATATCGAGCATGCCACAAGATAAAAGGACGACCCCACATGTCCCCGATCTGGAGAAATGCGGGGCCGTCCCGTATTTCGAACTACATGTGAAATCGCCGATTAACGGCGGGCCGCCTTAACAAGCTCGGCAACCTTGGCGACGACCTCGTCAATCGCCACGTCCTCGCGCTCGCCCGTGGCACGGTCCTTGAGCTCAACGGTGCCATTCTTAAGGCCACGCTTGCCAAGCACCACCTGATACGGGAATCCCATAAGGTCGTTATCGGCAAACTTAAAGCCGGGACGCTCGTCACGGTCGTCGACGACGACCTCGATACCCTCGGCGCACAAGCCCTCGACGATTTGGTCGCAGACGGTTGCGCACTCCTCCTTCTTGGGATCGAGCGGAATCACAGCGACCTCGTACGGGGCAACGGAAACCGGCCAGACGATACCGTGCTCGTCGTTGTGCTGCTCCACGACGGCAGCAAGCGAGCGGGACACGCCCACGCCGTAGCAACCCATGATAAGCGGCTTCTCCTTGCCGTCCTCGTCCATAAAGGTGGCGCCCATGGCCTCGGAATACTTGGTACCCAGCTGGAAGACCTGCGAAACCTCGATGCCGCGAGCAGCAGAGAGCGGCTTGCCGCAGTGCGGGCAGGGATCGCCGGCAACGACGGTTACCAGGTCGGCCCACTCGTCGACGGTAAAGTCGCGCTCGGGGCAGGCACCGGTAAAGTGATAATCGACCTCGTTGGCACCGCAGGCCCACTGCTTGGACTCGCGCAGGCTCTCGTCGCACACCAGCCGAATGCCCTCGGGCAGGTTAACCGGTCCGATAAAGCCCTTATGCAGACCGTAGGTCTGGAGCTCCTCATCAGTCATCATGCGATAGCCCTTGCCAAAGACATGCTCGGCCTTGCAATCGTTGAGCTCGTGGTCGCCCGGAACAATGGCCACGACGGGCTTGCCCTCGGCGTCGATGAGTGCCAGAGACTTACGCGTGCCGTTCTCGGGGAAGCCGAAGAACTTTGCAACGGCCTCGATGGTGCCCATGCCCGGAGTCTCGACCTTGGTAAGCGTACCGTCGCCAGGACCCTCGGTCACAACGACCTTGGTGCTTGCGGCCTCGTCATCGGCAGCAAAGCCGCAATCGTCGCAGTAGACGAGCGAAGCCTCGCCGGCGTCGGCCAAAGCCATGTACTCGACGGAGGTATCGCCACCGATCTCGCCGGAGTCGGCGACAACGGGCAGAGCCTTGATGTAGCAGCGCTCGCAAATGTTGGCATAGGCCTGCTTCATCTTGTCGTACTCCTCCTGCAGACTCTCCTGCGTGGCGGAGAAGCTGTAGGCGTCCTTCATGATGAACTCGCGACCGCGCATCAGGCCAAAGCGAGGGCGGAACTCGTCGCGGAACTTGTCCTGAATGTGGTACAGGTTGACGGGCAGCTGCTTATAGGAGCGCAGCTCATTGCGCACTAGGGCCGTGACGGTCTCCTCGTGCGTGGGTCCGAGCACAAACTCGCGGCCGTGGCGGTCATCAAAGCGCACAAGCTCCTTGCCATAGGCATCGATACGGCCGGACTCACGCCACAGCTCGGCATCGACCATGATGGGCATCATGAGCTCCTGAGCACCGGCGGCATCCATCTCGTCGCGCACGATGTT
>CAUGNZ010000028.1 GCA_959601045.1 uncultured Collinsella sp. | reverse complement strand
AATCGCCGCGCGCTCGGCATCGAGCTCAACATCGATCGCCTCGCGCACGATCGTATCGCCCGCATCGCCGGCAGCCTTCATGACCGGCCACTCCGCCAGCAGCTCGTGGACAGCGGGAATGGAGCGCAGGCGGTCGCGCACCTCGGCGGGCATGGATTCGCAGTCGCTCATGGAAAGCCTTTCGACATATTCAATAAAAAGCAGGTCCCCCACGATCATCGTCGGCCACCAAATGGCGACGCGCATGCAAAAGGGACAGGTCCATTATGGCAGCTCATGGCAAGACGGCGCAGCGCCTCGTCCAAACCCGCCAAAATAAACCTGTCCCTCTTTGGTCGGTTATGCCATGGGGCCTTTAGGCCTCCCTGTTGGCGTAGATAAACCAGTAGCCCAGCGCAACGATCAGGGCGCCGCCCACGATATTGCCGAGCGTGGCGACGGAAAGATTGAGCGCCAGGCCCGCCGCGTTGAGGGCGTCGGCGCCGGCGACATCAACTCCATAGCCGCAGGAGTGCATCAAAATACCCATGGGCAAAAAGTACATGTTGGCAACGCAGTGCTCAAAACCGCAGGCCACAAACGCGGCAATGGGCAGCAGAATGCCCACGACCTTGTCGATCACGGTCCTGCCAGCGGTACCGATCCATACAGCCAGGCACACAAAGATGTTGCACAGAATGCCGCGGAAGAAGATGGTGACGGCGTCAATCGAAACCTTACCGGCGGCGACGCTCACCATGGTGTTGGCGACGGCCTCGCCGTTGAGCTTGTAAATAGCTGCCATGTAAACCAAAAAGACGACGAACAGCGCGCCGGCAAAGTTGCCGATCCACACAGCGACCCAAGCCTTGAGCATCTGGGCGAGCGTGATCTTTTTGCTCTTGAGCGCGCAGACCATAAGCGAGTTGCCGGTAAACAGCTCCGCGCCGCAAATGAGCACGAGCACCAGACCCAGGCAAAAAGCAAGGCCACCCACAAAGCGCTGGGCGCCCCAGCCAAGCGTGGGATCGCTCAAAAAGACCGTGAAGAACAGGCCGCCAAAGGCGATGAACGCGCCGGCGAACATGGCAAGCATAAAGGCCTTCGAGGTCGGTAGATTGGCCTTGGTAACACCGGCAGCCTCGGTCTTGGCCTCGATCGCGGCGGGCGCCAGGCAATCGGGGGTGGAATATTCTGCCTTGGAATCTGCCATGTCGATCACTTCTTTCTTACGTTGTGGGACAAGCATTGCCAAAGCACATGTCCCGCGCCGGATGGTCAAAACAAAACAGGCCAGAAGTAAACGTACCTCTGACCTGCAAATTACTTGGAGCGACGGGTTCGTCACCCGGTACTCTCACAAAAACGGCCTTGATCCCAAAAAGAATCAAAGCCGTTAACCAATCTTGTGGAGCGGGCGACGGGAATCGAACCCGCGTCATCAGCTTGGAAGGCTGGGGTTCTACCATTGAACTACGCCCGCAAGATATGGTCGGGACGACAGGATTTGAACCTGCGACATCCTGCTCCCAAAGCAGGCGCGCTACCAAACTGCGCCACGTCCCGAAGGTGTTGAGCAGCTAAGGTCTAAACCTTGCGTGTCCCAAAGCGAAGGAAATTATAGGGGAGACTCCCCGCCTGTGCAAGCATTGATGTCTTAGCTCCTCGAATGTGCAACAAACTTGCTGTGGAGCAGACCGATCACAAAGGCAACTACGGCGACCGGCGCCCACGCGGCACCGATGTCTGCAAGGGGTAGCGCATCAAACGGCAGCCACGTGCCCGCAAAGAACGCATCGCGGACCGAGGTGATCACACTCTGCACAGCAACGACGCCGCCGACCCAGACCCACACCTGCGGATGAGCGTCGCAAAAGCCGTGCACCAGGCCCATAAGCACCAGCACAATGGCAACGGGGTACAAAGCGTTGAGCATGGGCACCGAGAACATAAGGATCATGTCGAGACCCACGTTGGAAAGCACGCACGAAAACGCCGCGAACACAAAGGCGAGAACCGCAAAGGGACGGCGCATGGCCTCCTCGGAGGCCTCCGCTCCCCCTTCGACCACATACGTCTCGCAGAAGTAACGCGAGCAGCAGCTGATGAGGCCGATGCACACGTTCATGCAGGCAAGGAAGAAGATGGCGAAGACCACGACCGTGCCGGCAAGCCCAAAATGCATGGAGGCCGAACGGGCGAGGATGGCGGCGCCGTTGGTAGCGTCGGGCATCACGGTGCCGAGCTGCATACCGGCAAGGCCCAAGCCGCAGTAGATGATGGCCATGAGCACGCCGGCGATCACGCCGGAGCGCGAAATCTCGAAGGCCACGCGCTTGTCATCGGTAACGCCCAGCTCGTGGATGGTCTCGGCGATGATGATGCCAAAGGCGAGCGACGCGAGCAGGTCCATGGTCTGGTAGCCGGTCAAAAAGCCCTGCACGGCAGCACCGGCATCATAGGGAGCCTGCGGCGCGGCGGCGGGGCCCAGCGGCGAGACCATGGCGGCACCCACGACCAATACGATGAGGGCAATGAGCGCGGGGCCCGTAATGCGGCCGAGCACGCGTGTGATGACGCCTGGGCGCAGCGTGAGCGCAAACGCGACGACAAAGAAGCCGACGGCAAACACCAGGCGCGCCGTGCCGAGCGAGACGCCCTCGGGCAACAGCGGCACCAGCATCTCGAAGGCCGTGGAGCTCGTGCGCGGAATGGCCAGGCACGGGCCGATGGCCAGATACACCGCCGCAACGAAGAATTCGCCGAACTTGGGGTGCACGCGGCCAGCAAGCTCGCGCGCCGTTCCGGCAAGCGCCACGGCGATAAAGCCCATAACAGGCAGACCGATAGCGGCAATCAAAAAGCCGATCATGGCAACCGGCGTGGCAGAACCTGCCTGCAGCGCCAGCAGCGGCGGAATAATGAGGTTACCGGCGCCAAAGAGCATCGAGAACAACGCAATGCCGACGGTAACGACATGGTCGGAGCGCAAACCACGCGGGGCGGATGAGGCCATAGGCACACCTTTCGGGTCGAAACAAAAACGGGACGGGCAAAAACACCCGTCCCGCAAGTATATACGCTTTAGCAGGCTAAATCGCGCAAAGCGTCAATCGCGATGTCGACTTCCTTATCCGTGTTGAAATACCCAAACGAGAAGCGGACGACACCCTGGCGCTCGGTCCCCAGCGCACGGTGCATGAGCGGAGCGCAATGGGCACCGGGGCGCGTCGCAATCCCCCACCCTTGCATGAGCGCGTCCGAGATCTCGGCAGAGTCGATATCACCCACGTTGAGTGAAACGATCGCCGAGCGCACGGGCTGGTCAAAGGCACCGTAGAGCTTGATCTCCGGGATTTCGCGCACGCCAGCGAGAAAGCGATCCGCCAGTGCTCGCTCATGCGCCGCAATCGCCTCGACCCCACCTTGGGCCTCGATAAAGTCGAGGCCGGCAGAAAGGCCGGCGACACCGTGGCAGTTGAGCGTGCCCGCCTCCAGGCGCGTGGGCCACTCAAGCGGCTGCAGCGGATCAAAGCTGTGCACGCCCGTACCGCCCATGGCCCAGGGGGCCACGTCAATGCCCTCCGCCACGGCCAGGCCGCCGGTCCCCTGCGGACCCATGAGCCCCTTGTGGCCGGTAAAGCACACCACGTCGAGCCCCATGGCCTGCATATCTATATGCGCCGTGCCGGCAGACTGCGAGGCATCGACGATCACGAGCGCACCGGCCGCATGGGCCATGGCGGCCACGCGCGCAATGTCGACCGCGTTGCCGGTCACATTGGAGGCGTGCGTCACCACCACGGCACGCGTGCCCGGCGTCACCAGCCGCTCTAACTCGTCGTAGTCGAGCGCGCCGTTCGCGTCGCAACCCGCATGCTCAACGATAACGCCCCGCTCTGCCGCCAGGCGGTTAAGCGGGCGCAGCACAGAGTTGTGCTCGAGCACCGTCGTGGCCACACGGTCACCGGGACGTACCACGCCGTTGATGGCGGTGTTGAGCGCCGCGGTGGAGTTGGGCGTAAAGCACACATGATCAGCCCGCGGGCAGCCCAGCAAGCGCGCGAGCTTGGCACGGCAACCGTGAATCGTACGAGCGGCATCGAGGGCACCCGACGTGGCGCCGCGCCCGGCATTGCCGAGCGAGCACATCGCCTGCACCACGGCATCGATGACCACCTGCGGCTTGTACATGGTCGTCGCCGCGTTATCCAGGTAGATCAACGTACGACCTCCCACATATCGATCACGGTAAAGCCCTCGGTGGGAACGCCCGCCGCGGCGAGTTCGCCGCGCAGCAGCTCCTCATCGGCAGGCAACGCTTTCCACGCCAGACCACAGCCGGCAGCGACCTCCCCGGGCACGGGAATCGTTCGCCCGGGAAGGCCGCGTTCGATGCACAGAGACTCGCAGCCCATGGCGGCCGCCGTGGTGGGAAACGTGATGACAAGCGCCGGGCGCTTCTCCCTCATGGCAACTCCAACCAATACGCTACGGGCGCACGACGCGCACGGCCTGCTCCATCTTCTCCACGATCACATACATGTTCGTGACCTCGCCCACGGCAAGCTGGTCCTTAATGCCAAAGTGATCCAGGCAGGTACCGCAGGTGAGGATTTCGGCGCCCTGCTCAGCCAGCCCCTTCAGGTCGTCGAGTACCGGCGAGCCCTCGACGGTGAGCTTGGCTCCGCCGTTGTAGAACAGCATGGTCGCGGGCAGCTCCTCCTGCTGCGTCACGGCAAAGATGAAGGCCTTCATGAGCTTGTGGCCCAGCTCGTCGTCGCCGCGGCCCATGCAGTCGGTGTAGACGGAAATGACGAGTTTGCCCTTGCCGGCGCTGGCGTCGCAGAAAGCGGCACCGTCCTGCTCGGGGTCTGCAACGGCCACGGCACCGGCGGTCGCGACAGTCACGTGCCACTCGGCGTCCGAAATCTTCTCGACCGAGGCCGTGCAGCCCTTCTCCTGCGCCATCTTGGAGATGTTCTTGACGGCGGTCTCGTTATCGACCGAGGTCACCACGGCACCCTCGCAGTCAAGCTGTTTGAGTGCCTTAAGCGTCTTGACGACGGGCAGCGGGCAGGCATCGCCCATGGCATTGACTTCAATTTTGGTAGACATAGCAAAATCCTTTCGAAAGGGACCGTTCTAGAGAACGGTAAACAGTTACATAAACGTGTGGGCTAGCGAACAACGCGGACGGCAGGACCGCCCGGCTCCGCCTCGCGCACGCGCCCAACAACGGCAGCGATGCACTCCTCGGCATCCAGGCGACGCGCAAGCTCATCCACATCCGCCGCGGGCGCCGCGATAAGCAGGCCGCCCGAGGTCTGCGGATCGTACAGCGCATCCAACATGCCCGACTCCAGGTCCTCGTCGGCAGCCACACGCGGGCCAAAGAAGTCCTGGTTGCGGTAGGAACCCGCGGGGATAATGCCCAGACGCGCCATATCGAGCACCTGGTCAAAGAGCGGCACCGCCCCCGACGCGAGCTCAATCTGCACGCCCGAGCCCTCGGCCATCTCGCACGCGTGCCCGATCAGGCCAAAGCCCGTGATGTCGGTACAACCGTGAAGCTCGAGTCCCTCGGCCAGACGAATCGGCGCCTCGTTGAGGGTGCGCATCGAGTCAAACATCCGGCTGGCCTCGCCCTGCTCGATAAGCTCGCCCTTAATGGCCGTGGTGATGATGCCCGAGCCGATCGCCTTGGTCAGCAGCAGAACATCGCCCACGCGTGCACCGCTGTTGGCGAGCATGCGGTCGAGCGCGACAAAGCCGCTCACGGACAGGCCGTACTTGGGCTCGTCGTCGTTGATGGTGTGGCCGCCCGCGATGGCGCAGCCAGCCTCGACGCACTTGTCGGCGCCGCCCGCCAGAATCTGGCCGGCGACCTCGATGCCCAGACAGCTCGGGATGCACAGCAAGTTCATGGCATGGCTCGGCCGCCCGCCCATGGCGTAGATGTCCGACAGCGAGTTGGCCGCGGCGATCTGGCCAAACAGGAACGGGTCGTCGACCATCGGCGGGAAGAAGTCGATGGACTGCACGAGGCCAAGGTTCTCCCCTACGCGGAAGACGCTTGCATCGTCGGAGGTATCGAACCCCACGAGCAAGTTGTCGTTATGCACATTGGGTAAATCGCCCAGGACCTGGGCGAGGGCTCCGGGGGCCAACTTAGCGGCTCAACCGCTCGCGGCAGTCATAGACGTGAGCTTAATCTGATCGTCAGCCATCGATACCTCCTCTCATCGGTCAATCATTTTCTCCCAGTATACGCATGAATGCGAGCCTGGGGCGGATGCATTAATTGAGCGCCTGCGCGCGAATCGCCGCGCCGATGGCACCGGCAAAGCGAGCCTGGGGCGAGGTGGTCACCGGCGACCCCAGCAGCTCGCCCAACCGCTCCACCACGAAGGCGTTCTCGCACAGGCCGCCGGTCAGATAGTACGGAGCGCCCGCCGCCTGCCCGGCCATGGTCGTCACGCGCGAGACCACGCTGTCGATCACACCACGGGCGATGTTCTCGCGCGGCTCACCGCGACCGATCAGGCTAATGACCTCGCTTTCGGCAAACACCGTGCACATGCTGCTGATCTTGGTGGGCTCGCCGGAACGCGCCAGGTCGGCCATCTGCTGCTGGGTAATGCCCAGGCGGTCGGCCATGATCTCCAGAAAGCGCCCCGTGCCGGCGGCGCACTTGTCGTTCATGGCGAACTTGGCCACGCGACCACCTTTAAGCTGGATGACCTTGGTGTCCTGACCACCCACATCGATCACGGTGCCGTGGTCGCCAAACAGACGCACGGCACCGGTACCGTGGCAGGTAATCTCGGTCACAACCTTGTGCGCATAGGGCACGGCGACACGGCCGTAGCCAGTCGCGATCACGCGCACGTCGTCGGCAGCCACGTCATAGCCAGCCGCTGCCAGTGCCTCACGCAGCCGCTCGGAAGCATCGACCGAGGAGAACCCGGTTGGCTGCACGCACGTCCACGCCACCGAATCCTCCCCGTCGACCACAGCAGCCTTAGCCGCCGTAGACCCGATATCGATCCCGATCCCTATCATGGCTCTCTCCCAATCTAAACATCAAAGGTAGCGGCGCGTTCAGGCACCTTAGCTCTAGGTTTCTCAGGTGCCGGAGGTTGCCCCGAAAGAGGAGCGCAGCGTACTTTGGTACGCAAGCGACGGTTTGAGGGGCAAGATCCGGTGCCTGAGGAAGCTAGAGGGTTTCGATGAAGGCGGCGATGCGAGTCTCAATCTGGCCCATGTCGCCGTTGCTGTAGTCGGTCTCGATCTTCATGTACGGAATACCCGCGCCCTCGACAGCCTCCTGCATGCGTGCACTCTCCACGTTAAAGGTGTGGCACGCCTGGAGCACGCTCTCCACTACGCCATCGACGCGATACTTCTCGCACATGACCAGCGTGTTTTCCATACGGCCGTCGTTGGGCGTCATGACCGAGCAGTTGATGTCCAGGTAGCGGTCGGCGATGGCGCGCAGGATATCGGGAGCCTCCGGATCGATCATCATGGCCGCCGTGCGCTCGCCCGAGCAATCGTCCATGCACACGACCACACCGCCGTTGGACTCGATGGTGCGACCGATCTTGTTGATCACGCCGCCCACCGGGCAACCGGTGATCAGGATGCGTTTGGCATCTGCCGCGACGGGGCGCTCGCCAGCCACGTAGGACTCACGCAGCTTGGCGACCTTTTGCTCCAGCTGCTGCGTATAGGCCTCGATATCAAAGCTGAACGTACCGGCGAACATGGTGCTCATCAGGTCGACGCCGCTCATGGCCGCCGGCTGGTTGGCCTGCAGCGCGAACATCTCGAGCTGGGCCGCACGCAAGCGATTGCGACGACGGACAGCAGCGCGCAGGTCATCGTCGGTAATCGTAATGCCGTAGAAGTTCTCGAGCTCCTCTTTGAGCAGGCGGCACTCCTCGCACCAGCCTTCACGCTCGTAGGCGCGATCGCGACCCTGCGGCAGGTGCAGAATGTGCGTGCGCTTGAGCTCGTTGAGCAACTCGTACATCTTCTTCTTGCCGTCACAGGTGGTCTCGCCGATGATCATGTCGCTAAAGTACGTAAACGGGCACTTTTGCGAGTAGGCAAAGCCGTACGTCGATTTGATGAGCGGGCACAGATTTGCCGGCAGCACCTTCTCGGCCTCGGGAATCACCTCATCGGACGTACCGCACAGAGCCACGCTCGCAGCCCCCGCGGCATCGATAATCTCGAGCGGCGTATAGCTGCACAAAAATCCGACCAGGCGATTGCCCGCCTGCTTATAATCCTTAACGCGAATAAACGCGGCCTTGCGCTGCTCGTTGAACTCCTCAAACGTGCTGGGCAACGGCTGCTCAATATTTTCCGACATATAACTCCTAAACCTTTTAACCAACCAAGGAAACGGCTTTCCCAGGTGCCCGAGGTTGCCGTGAAAGAGGCGCGTCGCGTACTTTGGCACGCAAGCGACGGTTTGAACGGTATGATCGGGTGCCTAGGGAAGCCGCCGGGACGGATAGTCCTAAATGGTTTCCAAGAAAGCCTCAATCCTGGTTTGCAGTTGGCCGGCGTCCTCACCGGCGTAGTCGGTCGTGATGTGCATAAACGGAATGCCTGCCTCCTCGGCAGCCTTCTCCACGGCAAACGACTCCATCTCGTAGAGCGTGCAGAACTGCAGAGCCACGTCGACGATGCCGTCGGCATGCAGGTCCTTGGCCATCTGGACAATGTCCTTCATACGCTGGTCGTTGGGCGTAAAGACGGCGCAGTTGATCTTAAAGTAGCGCTCGGCGATAGCATCGAGCATCTCGTCAACCGTCTCACCGGACTCATCGACCAGGTCCTTGTAATAGCGCGAACCTGTGCAGGACTCCTCGCCCACCACAACGCCGCCGGCCTTCTCGATGAGGTTGAACAACTTCCAGTTGGGCACGGCCATGGGCGTGCCGGTGTACAGAATGCGCTTGGTCCCCTTGGGCGCCACGCCCTCGCCGGCCTCGACACGCTGCTCGCACTCAGCCGCCATATCGTTAATGGCTCCGGTCAGACGTGGCGTGTCGTCCATAAAGGCGGCCTGAACGGTCAGCAGGCTGTCAAGACCGCTGATGGGCGCAGGGTCGGCAGCGCGCGTGGCAGCGAGGCGCTGCAGGGCGCGACGCTTCTCATTGACGGCGTGGATGGCGGCCTTCAGACGCTCAGGCGTAATCGTGACGCCGCACTCTTCCTCGATCTTGGCGGCGAGCTTCTTGACCTCGGCCTTCCAGGTCACGAGCGTCGACTCGTCGTGTACATTGGGAATATCCATGACGTACATGTTCTTTTGCGTGGCAAAAAACTCGTAGGCCTTCTTCTTGCCATCGCAGGTGTTCTCGCCTACCACCAAGTCACTCGACTCAATGTAGGGGCAGACCTCGCCCAGCTTAAAGCCGGCAAAGCTCTTGATAAGCGGACAAGCGTTGCGCGGCAAGTGCTCCTCGACCTTGTCCGTTGCCCAATCGGCACCCGAGCACAGGCCCACGGGAATACCGTCGCAGGCGAGCACAATCTCCTCGGGCACGTACACGCAGAACGAGCCCACGATCTTGGTGGCCTCGCCGGCCTCCTTCTTGTCGAGCATCTCCTTAATGCGGCCGCTATGGATGTTGGTGGCCACAAAGTCCAGATAGGACGTGGACTTGGGGCGGTTGTTCTGCGTCAAGAACATATCGCCATACATCTGGCCCACGGCGCCCAGCAGCATGTCGTGGTCGGCAAGATTCATGCCCAGGCTCTGCCACATCGGATGGAAATCAAATTCTTCAGCCATGACGGTTCCCCTCTCGAACCAAATATGAATAGCTACGGTATTGCTGCACGGTGGGTGGCGAAAACCCAGCCGCGCCTAAACCCGGAATTTTGGGGAACCTGCCTTGCGTTCGGTTATTTAGCTGTGCGTCGTCTCTCCCGGAGCCGTGAACATACCTGCTCATATGCGGCTCCGAGCCATATATAGGGCGCGCGCGGCAACGCGGCGAATGTATGTCGTCTGCGGCATGTGCGCGCCCTCCTTTACAAGTTGAGGTCAACTATATCAACGGTCATCTACCATGCGAACACCGTTGACATTCGTACGACAGCGTCGTGTTCCGACATTCAATAAATTATTATCTTGATTGATAAGAGTTTGTCATCCCTCATTCGGTGAACGGCAAAAACAAAGCCGCCGAGGCTTATATCCCCCGACGGCATTACCCGGCGCTATCGACAAACCAAATGAATCCTGCTCGCATCAAAATGCATGCGCAAGGTCTCCCCCGCCTGTGGCAACTCCTCTACAGGCACGCTCACCTTGTTGACCTTCCACTGCAGACGCGTGGGCGCATCAACGCGCGGCACGTTCAGCAACACCAGCCGCTCAAAGCGCGAATCACTCACACGGGCCACATGCAAGTCATAGCTGTTGCGGCCCCGCTCAGCGCGATTGTCAACATGGAAGTAGCTTGCGCGAATGCCCAGGTACGCCACGTCATTGGGAACCTCGTGTCCCACGTTAAAGGTCATGCCCCAGTCGAGAGCCTCAACTTCTTCGTCGCCGATCTTGCACGCCCGGCTTGTGTTCTTGCAGCCCGTCAAGCGCAGCGCGGCCAAGGTTTGCGGCCGGCGGACCACATCTTCGACGGAGCCGATCTCCTCCACATGCCCGTTATGCATCACGCAAATGCGCTGGCACAGGCGACACGCTTCGTCGATATCGTGGCTCACGTAGAGCACGGTGCGGTTGCACACGTCGAACAGGTCGAGCATGTTCTGCTCGAGCGCGCTCTTAAGGTAGGCATCGAGCGCGCTCATGGGCTCGTCGAACATAAAAATGCCCGGGTGTGCCGCCACCATGCGCGCAAGCGCCACGCGCTGCTGCTGACCACCCGAGAGGCGTGCGGGATAGCGGTCGGCAAAATCGGCCAGACCAAAAATGCCCAGATAGCGCTCGGCGAGCTTTTTGCGTGCAGCGACGTCACCCGCATCCTGTACGCCGGCGCACACGTTATCGGCCACCGTCATATTGGGAAACAGCTGATAGTTTTGGAACAGCAGGGCGCATTTACGCTCCTGGGGCGATAGGTTGATGCCCGCCGCCGAATCAAAAAAGGTCACGCCGTTGACGACGATCTTGCCCTCGTCGGGCGTCTCCACACCGGCAATGCAGCGTAGCGTACAGCTCTTGCCGCACCCCGAGGCGCCCAGCAGCGCCACGCGCTCCTCTCCAGCCTCAAGCTGCATATCGAGCGTAAACCCGGGATAGCGCTTTTTGATATCCAGAACGATCGACATGGCCTATCGACCTCCCTGCAGAGTGGCATCATCGCGCATGAGCTCGGCCAGCGCCTCGCGATCGATACGCAGGGCATCGCCGCCCACCGGGTCGAGCGAATCGGCCGTATCGGCGAGTTCTTTGGCCCGCTTGCGCTCCGCACGGGAAAGGCCCCGCTCGCGATACTTTTGCGAATGCGCGGTGTACATGTTGATAAACAGGATGACCAGGAAACTAAACGCAATCACGACGACAACCCAAAAGAGGGCAACTGAGATGTTGCCACCCATCCACTCAAAGTAGATAGCGATGGGGATGGTCTGCGTAATACCGGCATAGTTACCCGCAAAGAAGAGGGTGCAACCGAACTCACCCATCGCACGGGCAAAGGCGAGCACCGTACCGGCGGCGATCGAGGGCCAGCCGAGTGGCATCATAAGCTTGGCAAAGATACGGCGCTCGGACCACCCCAGGGTTCGCGCGGCGTCGAGCATCTGCGTGTCCAGGCTCTCAAAGGCGCCGAGCGCCGTACGGTAGACCAGGGGAAACGACACCACCACGGCAGATATCACCGCCGCTGGCCAGGTAAAGACGATCGAGATGCCGTGCGCGATAAGCCACTGGCCAACCCCGGTCGAGCGGCCAAACAGCATGAGGAGCAGAAAGCCGCACACCGTGGGAGGCAGCACCATGGGGATGGTAAAGGCCGAGTCGAGCAGGCCCTTCACGCGGCTCGTCGTGCCCATAGTCTTCCATGCGGCAAACAGGCCCAGCGCAAAGGCAATCACCAGGGCAAGGCCACTCGTTTTGATAGACACCCAAAGCGGGCGATAGTCGATGCCGGTCAAAAAGGCGACAAGGGACGCCAAGGGCTCCTGTTCATCTTGCATCATAACAGATGATGCTACCACGATTTGAGCGCTATCAAGCCAACGCGCGCCGCCCTTGGCATCACCCGAGGCTGATGCGATGACCACATAGCGGTCCCCATTCGCACCGCGCTCATCAAAGGCATAGGTATACCCACCGACATTAAACGCCGCTTCCGTCGTGGCATACCAAGGAAGTTCCATGTCTTCCAGCCGTGCGCCTCCCATGCAGTTTGCGCTGTCGAGCTCACAGACGAGAGCCTTGAGACCCGATGCGCACTCGTTGTCCTGCGGATCCAATCCATACTTCTCGACCGCCTTGGGCGATACCCACACCACAACGCGATCGGCAGCAGGCGCCACTACAAGGTCCACGTCCTCGTCAACGGGAAACCGGTAGCCCTCAGGCTGGCCCTCCATGGCACGAGCGGTCCCCCTGGCCAACCGCTCAAAACCCTCGATCCCATAGGAAAGCCCATGAGCGGTCGCAGCAACCTGAGCCCCGTCCTCAGCTTCCCCAGCAAACGCAAATCCTGGCACCCAGCAAAGCGCGAAGGTCAAAGCACAGGCGACAAGCATGCGGAATCTATTAAGCACGAAAAGCTCCAAGAGAATACAAGGACGGAGTTAAACACAAAACGATGGAATTATCGCGCCAGGCCGCACTACGCGGAAAGCTCAAATCCGTACTTAGCCCAAATCTTCTGCGCCTTCTTGTTGGTCAGACAGAAGTCGATGAACGCCTTGGCCTCGTCGGCGTGCTCGGAGCTCTCGGCAACGGCACCCGGATACACGATGGGCTTGTGCGAATCCTCGGGGCACACGAAGGCCTCCTCGATGCCGTCGTAGCGGAAGATGTCGGAGCTGTAGACAAAGCCGGCCACGCAGTCGCCCGTAGAGACGTAAGCTGCGGCGGTGCCGACCTTGTCGGCCAAAGCCACCTTGTCGGCGAGCTCGGGTGCATACTCACCGTCGTCGCCCTCGGTACCGGTGTAGAGCCCAACAGAAGCCAGCGCCTGGTTGGCATACTTGCCGGCGGGAACGGTCTTGGCGTCGCCGATGGCGATTTTGCCGTCCAGGCTCGCGACGTCGGCGATAGCCTCGACCTTGGTGTCGGAGCCCTCGGCACGAATAATCACGAGGTCGTTGACGAACATGTCCTCGCGCGTGTCGGCATCGACGAGCTCGGCGGCCTCGGCATCATCCATAGTGCCCTTAGAGGCCGTGATGAGCACGTCCACCGCAGCGCCGGCGCGCATCTGCTCGACAAGGTCGCCGGACGCCTTAAACTGCGTGTCGGCAAAGGTGGTACCGGTCTGATCGGTGTAGAGCTTCTGAACCTCGGGCAGAGCTTTCTCGAGCGAGTTGGCGGCAAATACCTGCAGCTCGACAGCCTTCTTGAAAGAAGTCTTGGCAGAACCCGCATCGGAGCCGGCCGGCTCAGACGTCTTGTTGCCCGAGCAGCCAGCAAGGCCAAGGCCGGCAGCGGCGACAGCAGAAAGCGAGACGAATCCGCGGCGAGAAACCATATCGAACATGTTCAACCCTTTCGAGCGCTACGCCCGGGCACCCCGCCGCGGGCTTTATCCTGTAATTGAATTATACTTTAGCGCGAATAATGCTTGTGATAAGAAATTATCGTTTGATAATTTCTTATACCGATAGCCGCAAGACGCTCGCGTTGTCGCCGCTTAAAAAAGCGGAGCGACCCATAAGGTCACTCCGCTACAGGCAAGCAGTTTAGCGAGCGTGTCCACCGCCCGCCGCCATGTGGGCCGCGTGCTCCAGCTGGTCGCTCACGGCCTCCCAGCTTTCGCGAGCCGCCTTCGTGGATCCCGGAAAGTTGATGACAAGCGCAGCCCCACGCTGCATGCACACGGCGCGCGAAAGCATGGCACGGCGCGTCTTGGTCATAGAGTATGCACGGATCGCCTCGGCAATACCCGGCACATCGCGGTCGCAGACGGCACGCGTCGCCTCGGGCGTCACGTCGCGCATCGAAAGCCCCGTGCCGCCGCAGGTGATGACCACGTTGGCCTGGCAATCGTCGGCCGCAGCCACAATGGCAGCACCGATCTCGTCAACATCGTCATGCACCACCGTATGCGAGGCAACCGTCCAGCCCTGCGCCGCGACGAGCTCCTCGAGTGCAGCGCCTGCTTCGTCCTGGGCAAGATCGCGCGTATCCGAGCACGTCACGATCGAAATCTTCAACTCCATAGCATTCCTCCTACAGCACGGCGCCCTCGGGCAGATCGACACGGACGACATCCACGACGTCGCCCGGCTCAAGATCGCACGGACCCTCGTTGATGCGCAACAGGCAGTTCGCACGCTGCATGGTTCCGAGCAGCGCCGAGTTCTGGCTGTGCGCCTCGGTGACCGTAAGCTCACCCGTCTGCGCATCGCGCGCAACCGTGGCGCGATCATAGAAGCGTCGGTCCTGTCGCTTCTTCACGCCGTGGGTAAGAACCGCCTGCTGCACGGGACGCGCACCCTCGGCAAAGCCGCGCATCTTGCGAATCGCCGGGCGGGCGAGCATCTCAAAGCCCACGTATGCCGCCGCGGGGTTGCCCGAAAGCCCCAGATAGGGCTTGCCGCCGAGCAGGCCAAACGTAATGGCTTTGCCGGGACGCAACGAAATGCGATCGAACAGCACCTCGCCCTCGCGCTGAACCAGCGCCGTCACGTAGTCGTAGTCGCCAGCCGAGGCGCCACCGCTCGTACTGACAAAATCGCACTCTTGCGCGGCGCGGTGCACAAGCTCGGCAATCGCCCGCTCGTCGTCGGGCGCAATGCCGTAGAACACCGGGTCGGCCCCAGCATCGAGCACCTCGGCCATTAACGCCGAGGAATTGGAATCGCGAATCTGCCCACGCGCCGGCAGTTGGCCGGGCGCGACCAGCTCCGTGCCCAGCGAGATAACGCCCACACGCGGGGCGGCGTGCACTCTAACGTTCGCGTAACCGGCGCTCGCCAGCAAACCGGCGCCGGCCGGGGCCACAACCTCGCCAGCGTGCATCACAACATCGCCGGCATGGGCCTCCTCGCCTGCAGCTCGAACGTTCTCCCCCACCTTAGCCGGTGCCGAGAAGCTCACGTGTGAACCCTCGTTGCCGTCGCCGTCGAGCACCTCGACGATCTCGTATTTCACAACGGCATCCGCACCTTCGGGCACCGGTGCACCCGTCATGATACGGACGGTCTCGCCCGCGCCAATCGCGCCCTCAAACACATGGCCCGCCGCCTCGTGCCCCACGACGGAAAGCGTCACGGGCGTATCGGAGGACGCTTTGGCGAGGTCGTCGGCACGCACGGCATATCCATCCATGGCGCTGTTGGCAAACGGCGAGATATCGATATCGGCCGTGGCATCCTCAGCCAGGGGAAGACCGGCCGCCTGCCAAATCGGGATCTCGACGAGCTCGGTCCTGCGCACCTGCGAAAGGACGATTGCCTGCGCGTCCTCCAGCGGGATGAGCGTCTTAGCCATATACACCTCTTACATGCCACGGCGCGCAACAGTGGCGCCGATTCTTTATGTTTGGTTCAGTATAATCCCCCGCTGCCCGCTCAAGACATGGCCCGCAACGGCAAATACACCTGTCGGCCACGCGCCTTTCGTAACAGAACCGAAACCTGTCAATTGCCTTAAGGCACGGGGTGCCGTCTTATAATGCATGCATCGCAACAATAAAGAGGACGTTATGGCTTTTATCGATAAACGTGAAAATACACTCGACCCGTCTGATGACACCCGTCAGGACACAGACGGCAGGTCCTTCTCTCCGGCCGACTTGATCATCAGCGGTCGCAACCAGCTCACCCGCTCCGAACAGCTCTTGGCCGCCGACACGCGCCGCAATGCCCACAACATGCTCGCGAGCGCCAAACTGCTCGCGCTCGTCGTTGTCGTTTCGCTCGCCATGGGCGTTGCCGCTTGGGCGTTTTTGGCCTCGCTGGATATTGCGACCGATTATCGCGAGAGCCATGCGTGGATCTACGCCCTGCTCCCCGTCGTGGGCGTGGCCACCGCGTGGGTCTACAAGAACCACGGTCTCGCCGCCAAGCGCGGCAACAATTTGGTCATCGACTCCGCCCTGGGCACACGACTCATCCATGCGCGCATGGCCATCCTCACCTTTGTGTGCTCCACGCTCACGCATCTGACGGGCGGCTCGGCCGGCCGCGAGGGCGCCGCGGTGCAGATCGGCGGTACCATCGCCAGCAATGTCTCGAGCCTTGCCCATCTCAAAAAACACGACCACCACGACCTCATGCTCGCCGGTATCTCGTCTGCCTTTGGCGCCGTGTTCGGATCACCTCTCGCCGGAGCTTTCTTTGGCATGGAGATGTGCTTTATCGGCAAGATCGACTACACCGCGGGCATCTACTGCCTGGTCGCCTCGTTTACCGGCTACTTTACGTCACTCGCCCTGGGCACCCAGTACGAGAGCAACGTCATCGCCAGCGTTCCCGACATGACGCCCAGAACGGTTGCCATCGTCGTTATCGGAGCCATTGTCTTTGGCCTGACGGCGCGCCTCTTTGCCTGGTCGGTCCGCACGGTCAAGAACCTGTATGCGCGTTTTATCACCAACTATCTCGTCCGTGCGCTCGTCGGCGCACTCGTGGTGCTTGCGGCCTATGCGTTGCTTGACGCCTGGGAGTATGCCGGCCTTTCCACGTGGCTTTCGGGCGCCGGGTTTGCCGGCACCACCACCCTCGCCGACGCCGCCATCAAGCTCGTCGTAACGGCGCTCACCCTGGGTGCCGGTTTCCAAGGCGGCGAGGTCACGCCCCTGTTTGGCATCGGTGCGGCGCTCGGCGGATGGATTGGCTGCCTCGCTGGACTCGACCCGAGCTTTATGGCGGCCCTCGGCATGCTCGGCGTCTTCTGTGCCGGCCTCAACGTGCCCATCACCACCTGCATGATGGCCATCGACTTGTTCCACGGCACGGCCGCCGGGTTCTTTGTCATCGTGGCCTTTATCAGCTATCTCGCCGGCGGACACCGCGGCGTGTACCCCGCCCAGCGCATCATCTCACCCAAGCGCCGCTCGCTTATTGTGGATGAGGGAGGTACGGTAGCGGATGCTATCGAGCGCCACAACGACCTGATAGAGTAGATGTAATAATCGCCGTGCAGCCACAATCGGGGCTAATTCGACCTGAGCGCGACCGCACTGTCATGTCACACGCCGGGAGTCGCCCCATGCACGCAACTGATTTTGGTCGCACGCTCATCATCGCCAACCCAGCCGCCCAGTCGGGTGCGGCACGCGAAGTTGCCGAGCGCCTGCAACGCTTTTTGGACATGACTGCACGCGCATCCCAGTTTGACCTGGTGTTGACCGAGCGTATGGGACACGCCAAGGAGCTGGCCGCACAGGCTCAGGGCTATCGCACCGTTATCGCACTCGGCGGCGACGGCGTGATTCACGAGGTCGTCAACGGGCTTATGACGCAAAAGGAGGACGCCCGCCCCGCTCTTGCCGTCCTGCCCGTGGGCTCCGGCAACGATTTTGCCCAGACGCTCGGCATCGACGATTTCTCCGGCAAGGATTATGGCGCGCTGCTCACCTGCGAGCTGCAGCGTCAGGACATCGGGCGCATTCGCTCGTGGAGCCCTGCGAGCGGCAGCGGCGAGGCTACCGTTGAGTACTACGACCAGACGCTTTCGGTCGGCATCGATGCCGCCATCGGCCTGGGCACCACCGAGCTGCGCAAAAAGACCGGCTTGACGGGCGCGCCGCTCTACACCCTTTCGGGACTTGAGCAGTTTGGCCTGCGCTACCGCAACTACCCCATGACAGTCAGCTTTGACGGCGCGCCCGCCGAGCGCGTGAGGGCGATCATCATGGCGATTCAGCTTGGTCCTACCTATGGCTCGGGCTATCGCATCTGCCCCGATGCCGACCCCTGCGACGGCATGCTCGACGTCTGCTACGCCTGCGGCCCCGTCCCTCGCGCGGTAGCCCTGCCTATGTTCCTTTCGGCCAAGGACGGCCACCATACCAAGTTGCCACCGGTTCGCATGCGCCGCTGCCGCCATGCCGAGCTAACTTTTGAGGAGCCCGACTACCCCATCCAGGCCGACGGCGAGCCCGTTGACGCCTCGCGCATCGAGGTCGACGTCCTCGGCAGCGCCATCCAAGTTTGGCACCCTACCCGCTAGCAAGGCCAGTGGAACAAACGACTACTCGTCGCTGCCCGGCTTGCGTCGGTTGGCCTTTTTAATGGCATTGAAGTGCTTGTCATTGAGTCTGCGCTGACGAGAGCGCTGGGGCACCTTGGTCTTTACACGTCGACGCGGTGGACGTCCGCGTCGCTCGAGCTCGGCGTGCAGCTTGCGCAGGCAGCTCGCGCGATTTTGGAACTGGCTGCGGCTCTCGCGCGCCGTCACGGTAATCCCTGTGGGCACGTGCTTCATGCGCACCGCCGAGTCCGTCGTGTTCACGCCTTGTCCGCCCGGACCCGTCGCGCGAAACACCTGTACCTCGCAATCGCGCGCCAACTCTTCGGCCGCCATCGCGGCATAGCGCGCATACTCGCACCATCCCATCTTGTTCTCATCCATATCAATACCTCCCCTCATACAAAAAAATGTGACAAAGGGACAGTCCCTTTGTCACATCGCATACCAATCGCTTGTGTTGCGCGCTTAGGCGAAGGTGATCTCGCCGGTCTCGCAGTCCATATCGGCGATACGGGCCAGGCTCTCAACGCGGAAGCCACGCTCGCGGAGCTTATCGCCACCGCCCTGGAAGCCCTTCTCCACCGCAATGCCAATGCCGGATACCTCGGCACCCGCAGCCTCGCAGATCTTGATAAGACCCTCGAGCGCGCAGCCGTTGGCCAAGAAGTCGTCGATGATCAGGACCTTGTCGCCCTCGGACAGGAAGCGCTTGCCCACGATGACCGGATACTCCTTCTGCTTGGTAAAGGAGTAGATGGTCGTAGCATACTGCTCGCCGTCGAGGTTGATGGACTGTGCCTTCTTGGCAAAGACAACCGGCACGCCACCAAAATGCTGGGCTGCGATGCAAGCCATACCAATGCCCGAAGCCTCGATCGTCAGAATCTTGTTGATCTCGACATCCTTGAACAGACGGGCCCACTCAGCGCCCATGTGGTCGAACAGCTCAACGTCGCACTGGTGGTTGAGGAAGGCATCAACCTTAAGGACGTTACCGGCCTTTACGATGCCGTCATGGCGAATACGATCCTCAAGCTCCTGCATGGCGCAACCCCTTCTCGCGGCAACGATGCCGCGCGATTAATAAACGTTGTTCGATAGTCTACCACGGACCGACCCCCGCCCGCCCCACAAGCCGCATCGCACCACAAACCGGTCTTTTTGGGACGGCGCGAATCGTGGCAGACAGTCTCTCAACACACTAATGGCGGGCGCGCATCCTCACCAAACGCACCATGGCGAGCGCAAAACCCACAGCGGCCACAGCCATGAGCACATAGAACACCGAGCGAAAGCCGAACAGGAACACATCCGGACGGCCTGCAACGAAACTGGTCACGGACTCGCCCATCGCCACGCTCATCTGCCCATACAGGATATGCGATGCCGCTGTAATGCCCACTGCCATACCCGCATAGCGCGCCAGGCTACCCAGGCTGCCCGCAAAGCCGAGCGCTTCGCGCGGAGCCGAGCCCATATACAGCGAGTTATTGGGGCTCTGGAAAATCGACGTACCGCACGACATAAACGCGACGCAACACACGATCACAGGGATGGAAGAGTGCTCGTCGAGCGTGCTTACCGCAAAAAGACCGCATACGTACACGCCTAGGCCGACCGCCGTGGGGCCCTCGCAGCCAACGCGGTCCGAAACCGTACCCGAAAGCGGGCCGATAAAGGCATTCACCATCGGCAGCGCCAAAAAGAGTAGTCCAGAGATGTCGGAACCAAAGCCGTGAGCGTCCTGAAAATAGAACGGCAGGATAAACTCGGATGCGCCAATACCAACGAACACGATGAGCATGCAAGCAAGGTTGATGGTGAAGGCCGAATTTGCAAAGCAGCGACGAGCAGCCTCAATCAGGGACATGGGGCGCTCGCCGGCCTCCGGCTTAACATGCGGTAGTGTATAGAGTCCCACGATAAACGAGATGACGCCAATGGGCAGGTTGATGAGGAAGATGCTCTCCCAGGGAAAGCTTGCCACCAGCATGCCGCCGAGCACGGGGCCGCACATCATGCCGAGGGCCACGAAGGTCGCGAGAATACCCATGGCACGACCGCGCTCGCGCGCCGGAAACGACTCGGTGATGATACCCATGTTGTTAGCCATGGCCGCCGCGCAGCCGACGCCCTGCACAATGCGTGCCAGAATAAGAACTTCGAGCGAACTCGAAAGGCCGCAAAGCAGCGAGCCGGCCGTAAAAACGATGACGCCCAGCTGGAATACGCCCACCTTGCCGCGCACGTCGCCCAAGCGGCCAAACGGCAGCATAGCCACGCATGTCGCAAGCAGGTACACCGAGCTCACCAGCTGGATGCGGTCGAGGCCCACGCCCAGCTCCTTTTGCATCACGGGCAACGCCACGGTCACGACGGTCGAATCCAGACACGACATAAACGTCATGATGAGCACGGTAAACAGAATCGCCCATTTGTTCTTGCCATGGGTGTCGCCCTCAAGGGCAAGGTGCTCGCGGCGCAGCTGCTCTGCGGTTTTCTCCATATCCATCCTTTCGAGTGGCACAACGCAAAAAACGGGGCCCCAATCGCCTGCAAAAACGCAATTGGGGTCCCGCCTACGGAATCGGAACTGAAGGTCGCCGAAGCTTTCTGCCAGCATCGGCGCCTTATGCGAACGCTAGCCTAGCACTGCTCGAGCGCCTGCTCAAGGTCGGCAATCAGATCGGCCGTATCCTCGAGGCCGCACGACAGGCGCACCATGTCGGCGGAGATGCCACAGGCGATGAGCTCCTCATCGTTCATCTGGCGGTGTGTGGCATTAGCGGGATGCAGGCAGCAGGTGCGGGCGTCAGCCACATGCGTGGCGATCTGGGCAAGTTTAAGGCTCTTCATAAAGGTCTCGGCCGCCGCGCGACCACCGTTAAAGCCAAAGCTCACGACGCCGCAGGTACCGTTGGGCATGTACTTCTGAGCCAGGTCATAGTACTTGTCGCCCTCCAGGCCCGGATAGCTCACGAAGCGCACCTTGGGATGGCTCTGCAGGAACTTGGCAACGGCCAGGCCGTTCTCGCAATGACGCGGCATGCGCACATGCAGGCTCTCGAGCGAGCTGTTCAGGAAAAACGCCGCCTGCGGGTTCTGCATGGGGCCGAGGTCGCGCATGAGCTGAGCGGTTGCCTTGGTAATGAAGGCACCCTCGCGACCGAACTTCTCGGCATAGGTCACGCCGTGATAGCTCTCGTCGGGCGTGGTGAGACCCGGGAACTTGTCTGCATGGGCCATCCAGTCAAACTGGCCGTGGTCGACGATCACGCCACCCAGGTAGGCCGCATGCCCATCCATGTACTTGGTGGTAGAGTGCGTGACGATGTCGGCGCCCCACTCAAAGGGACGGCACATCACGGGCGTCGGGAAGGTGTTGTCGACCATCAGCGGCACGCCGTGGTCATGCGCGGCCTTGGCAAAGCGCTCAATATCGAGCACGGCAAGGGCGGGGTTGGCAATCGTCTCGCCAAAGACGAGCTTGGTATTGGGCTCAAAGGCTGCCTCCAGCTCCTCATCGGTGCAGTCGGGGGCGACAAACGTGCAAGTCACGCCCATGCGGCCCATGGTGTGGGCGAGCAGGTTATACGTACCGCCGTAGATAGCAGAGCTCGCGACCACGTGATCGCCGGCACCGGCCACGTTAAAGATCGCGAGGAAGTTCGCGGCCATGCCCGAACTCGTGAGCATCGCAGCGGTGCCGCCCTCCATCTCGCAGATCTTGGCGGCGACCAGATCGCACGTGGGGTTCTGCAAACGGCTGTAGAAGTAGCCCGACTCCTCCAGGTCAAACAGCTTGCCCATGTGCTCGGACGTGTCGTATTTCCACGTGGTGGACTGGTAGATGGGCACCTGGCGCGGCTCCGCATCGCCCGGATGATAGCCGCCCTGAACGCACGTGGTACCGATAGTCTGCTCGCACATATCCAACTCCCTTACTTGGGTTTTGTTTTATTCGGTTCACAATACCGCTACCCCGCACCCCTCTCAACCCATCCCGCCGATAGGTTATGGGACAAATTAATCAGGTTTATTTGTCCCAAATCTTAAGAAAGTGTTCGATGGCGAAAAACAATGAGATATGCACTGCGGTCTCGATAAGCGAATGCGCCGGCAAGGGTACCATAGGCGGGTACACCATGAACAAGGAGACAACGATGAAGCAAATCGATACGGCCCAGCTCGACATCACCGCCTGTCAGGCTCAGGCTGCCGAATACCACGCCCGCGGCTTTAACTGCGCCCAGGCTGTCGCTTGCACGCTCGCGCCCGCTGTGGGGCTCGACCCCCAGATCGCCTTTACCCTCACCGAGGGCTTTGGCGCCGGCATGGGCGGCATGACCGAGACCTGCGGCGCCATCTCGGGCGCCGTGGCCATCATGGGCTTTGTGATGAGCGACGGTATGGAGAACCCCAAGACCAAGGGCCAGACCTACAAGCTGTCGCGCGAGATTGCCAAGCGCTTTGGCGAGAAGAACACCACGACCGTCTGCGGCACGCTCAAAGGCGTCGGATCGGACCAGGGTCCGCTCCGCAGCTGCCCCGGCTGCATCGACGACGCCGTCGACATCGCCTGCGATGTGCTAAAGCAGCTCGCCGAGTAAACGGCGACAACATAAAACGACGGCCGGCGCGCTTGGGATTCATCCAAAAGCACGCCGGCCGTCGTCGTTAGAACTCGGCAAATTCGGGAGCGCCGACCTCAATCTCCTCGCGCCCCGCCATAAGCTCGCGCATCTTAACGCAAAACGGCTCCTGCTCCCCCGCCTTAAACACCAAATGAATCGTCACGGCATCCGCGTACTCGGTATCCGAAACCTTGGCACCGGAATCCTGGGCCAAGCGAAGCACCTGCTCATACTGCGGATAGGCCACATGCACGTCAACAGGCACGACACTCGTCATCTCAACGATCTGCCCGGCCTCCTGAGCCGCGGCCACCGCCGCCTGCGTCGCCGCGGTATAGGCGCGTACCAAGCCACCGGGCCCCAACAACGTACCACCAAAATAGCGTGTCACTACGCAGCAAACATTTTTGAGCTCCGCACCGCGCAACACCTCGAGTGTCGGCATACCGCTCGTGCGGCTCGGCTCACCATCATCGCTCTGGCGCTCGCGTCCATCGACCAAAATCCACGCGGGAACATTGTGTCGAGCGTCGTAATGACGCTTGCGAACCATCTCGATAAAGGCATTCGCCTCGTCCTCGGACTCAATATGGACCAGCTGGGCAATAAACCGGCTCTTGCGGTCCACAAACTCGCCCGAAACCTCAATATTCGATTGCAGAGTAAAATAGCTGTCCAACAAAGCCCCTCAACAACAAGCAAAGCAACAAACAGCTTCAATAATACGGCAAAGGCCGTACCGATTGTCAGGGTAACAAAAATGCCAAGTGGGCCTGTAAGCCGGGTTCTGTCGTGAACGGTCATTTATCTTGTCTGCACGTTACCGTGCAGCTCCACGCACGCTACCCGAACGCGAACCGGGCCGGCCCATAGCGTTCCTATTCGCGCTTGCTCCGGATGGGGCTTGCCAAGCCGCCATGTTGCCACGACGCTGGTGGTCTCTTACACCACCGTTTCAGCTTTTCCCTTTACGCCTTGCGGCGCAGGTGGGAGTCTTCTTTTCTGCGGCGCTTTCCGTCGGATCACTCCGCCCGGCCGTTAGCCGGCATCCCGCCCTCTGGAGCCCGGACTTTCCTCACGCGTACTGCAAGCAGCACATCGCGCGACCGTCTGGCCCACTCAGCAGTGCAAGAGTGTAACACACCGTTGCCGCAGGCAATGGCACAACGCAAACGCTCGACACGATAAACCAAGAACCGCCATGCGCTACAATGGTCCTGTCGATGGGCAACGTCGTCAGTCGAGACGCGACCGCGCTCCGCACCCCTCCGTCTACTCGGTGCGTTCCCGCCTCCTCCCCGAGGCGGGATGTCGGCATTTTTTCATGCACCGAAAACCTAATAGCCTGTGGACAGCTCGGACAGCATTGCGCGCGGACGACATCGCGCACCTCAGCAGCAAATGCAAAAAGGGACCCGTCCATTACGGACGGATCCCTTAAAACAAGTGATCGTCAAACCGATTTACTCGGCGTCGGTCTCCTCGTCCTTCTTCTCGGAAGGCAGCGGGGTAACCTCGATCTCGACGCCCAGAGTCTCAGCAGCAGACTTCATGGACAGGGAGATACGACGACGGTCGAGGTCGATTTCCATGACCTTGACCTGAACCTTGTCGCCCACATGGGTGACCTGAGAAGGCTGATCGACGTGCTTGTTGGCCATCTCGGAGATGTGCACCAGGCCCTCGATGCCCTCGCCCAGATCGACGAAAGCGCCGAACGGGACAAGCTTGGTCACAGTGCCCTCGACGATAGCGCCGACGGGGTACTTCTTGACCAGTGCGCGCCACGGATCCTCGGTGGTCTGCTTGAGACCCAGGGAGATGCGCTCGCGGTTGAGATCGACGTCGAGAACCTCGACCTCGACCTCCTGGCCGACCTTGACAACCTCGGAAGGATGGTTGACGTGGTTCCAGGAGAGCTCGGAGATGTGGATGAGGCCGTCGATACCGCCGAGGTCGACGAAGGCGCCGAAGTCGACGATGGAGGAAACGGTGCCCTGGAGACGCATGCCAGACTTGAGCTTGGACAGGATCTCGGAGCGCTCGGCCTTACGGGACTCCTCAAGCACGACGCGACGGGAGAGGACAACGTTGTTGCGGTTGCGGTCCATCTCGATGACGCGGGCCTCGATGCGGGTGCCCATGTAGGAGGTGAGGTCCTTGACGCGACGGAGGTCGACGAGGGAAGCGGGCAGGAAGCCACGCAGGCCGATGTCGAGGATCAGGCCGCCCTTGACAACCTCGATAACCTCGCCCTCGACGTTCTCGCCGGAGTTGAACTTCTCCTCGATGCGGTTCCAAGCACGCTCGTACTCGGCACGCTTCTTGGACAGGACCAGACGACCGTCCTTGTCCTCCTTCTGGAGAACCAGAGCCTCGATGGGATCACCGAGTGCAACGATGTCTGCAGGGTTAGCGTCCTTGCGGATGGACAGCTCGCGGACCGGGATAACGCCCTCGGACTTGAATCCGATGTCAACGAGCACCTCGTCATGCTCGATCTTAACGACAGTGCCGTTAACGAGATCGCCCTCATCAAAGTCGGTAATCGTACCGTCGATGAGGTTGTTCATCTCCTCCTCGTTGACATCGTCAAGAGAGAAAATGGACGAGTTCTGAATCTCACTCAAAGGTGGACCCCTTTCGAACTACGGGGCCCCGATTGCTAGGACCTACAGAAGGGTGCGACAAGCACACAACGTTTAGGAACACTCGGGAGCCGACAGATACTAATGTGACGCTTATGCAATCACGTTCGTATAGGTTACGGGGAAATGAGTTCGATTTCAAGCGTGAACTGCGATTTTTTACTCGTGTGGAGACTTTTTCGTAATCTTATGAACACACGTCTCCGCAACTTGACGATAACCAGCCAGGCATTCGGCTTTGGGGTAAAGTATCCGGAGCCAACGATTCTAGATCGATTTTTCGAGAAAGGTGCCCGCGTGCTCAAAGCAGTCGTTTTCGATATGGACGAAACGCTTCTTAGCATCAACCTCAACGCGTTCATCCTTCGCTATTTTAAGGATGTCTCTTCGATGCTCGCGGATATCGGGCGCCGCAGCCGCGGTGGCACGATGGCACGCCTCGGCACCATCCTGGTCGACCTCAACGCCAATCGCCGCAGCAGCACGGACAATCGCACCAATCTTGAGTTTTACCAAGAAGAGGTCGAGCGCCGATGCGGCATTTGCCTCTCGGACCCACTTATCTACGAGGCGTTTACCTACTACGACCGCGAAGTTCTTCCGTACAAGAATGACGAACTCATCAACGCCCATGCCATGCCGGGCGCACACGCCGCGCTTCAGGCCGTACAGGACGCAGGGCTGCGCTGCGCGCTCTTTACCAACCCCAGCTTTCCGCAGGGGGCCATCGAGTGCCGCATGGGTTGGGGCGACCTGGCCGACGCCCCCTTTGAGCTCGTCACGCACATGGGAAACGCCACCCGCTGCAAGCCTGATGCCACCTACTATCTAGAGCAGCTTCAGGTGATGGGGCTCGAACCGCACGAGGTCCTTATGGTGGGCAACGATCCCAAACGCGACTTCCCTAACCCCGCCTGCGGCATTCAGACTGCCTATGTAGGCCAGGGCAAGCCCAACCGAGTCACCTGGCGCGGAACCATGGAAGGCTTCGCCCGCGACTTTAACGCCGTAGTAGAAGCCTTCTACGAACACCAAGTAGCCGACGAACTGTCCTAGCACACTTGGGTTTTGCCGATCATGATGTTGAGGATCTCGACGTCGGTGTCCTTCATACCCACACGGCCCACGTAGCCCATGCTGGCAATCGTCTGCTCGACGGTATCCTGGATCAAACCCTCGCCGGCACGGAAGCCACGCCCCTGCATGGCCATGTCATGTCCCAGAATCGCCGCATCGACGGCAGCCGAAATCTTGGCGGCACAACTCGCCTTGGCGCCGTCGCACACGATGCCGCCCACGTTACCGAGCGTATTCGAGACCGTCGCGCCAATCTGCTCGCGCGTGCCACCGCACAGCCAGGTAATCGCAGCGCCGGCGCCGCACGCGGCGCAAATAGCACCGCAAAACGCCGAAAGCGCACCAATATAGCTCTTGATATGCACGGCGATAAGATCGGACAGCATCACGGCGCGTACCAGACGCTCGTGGTCGCAACGCAGGTACTCGGCATACTCCATGACGGGCAATGCGCAGGTAATGCCTTGATTGCCCGAGCCGCACACAATGGCGACCGGCAGCGCGCAACCGTTCATGCGGGCGTCGGACCCGGCGGCCGCACGGGCACGGGCACGGCAGGCGACGTCATCGGCACGAGCACCCAGCAGCGTACGACCCACCTCGGCGCCCCAAGCGTGCGCAAGGCCCTCGGCACTGATTGCGCCATTCAGCTCAATCTGACGCTCAACGGCAGCGCGGGCGCCCTCAATGTCACCGTCCTCGATAAAGTCGATGATGGAATCAATGGACATGGGCGTATCGGCGTTATCTGCCGCACGCTCGGCCACCACGCGCTCGGCGCAGGCGGCGCACTCCCCCGCCGACTTGCCGCATACCGGAATACCGTCGAGCGTATGGCACGTGACATTAGTGTGGTGATCGGTAATCTCGACGACCGCGGTATGGCCCCCGGCCGTCGCAGTCACCTTGATGTAGAGGTTGGGCACACCCTCGACAAGCGACACATCGCAGTAGCCGGCGTCGGCGAGGAGCTCGGCCACACGAGCGCGGTCTTCATCGTTAACGCTCTCGAGCACCTCAAGCGCGCTCTTGGCGTCACCGCCCACGGCACCCAGCACGGCTGCAGCTTCAATACCGTGCATACCGCCCGAGTTGGGCACGGTCACGCTCTTAACGTTCTTGATGATGTTGCCCGAGCAGGCAACGTCCATATGATCGGGTTCGCAACCGAGCGTCTGGCTCGCCAACGCCGCTGCATAGGCAACGGCAATAGGCTCGGTGCAGCCGAGCGCACAGACAAGCTCGCGGTTCAAAACATCGCAAAACGCGGCATCACGAAGGGAATCGGTAGGCATAGGTATCTCCTGCTTGCATAACGGGCTGGTCTCTCAAAAAAGTTAGCTCCTTTATTTGATAACAATGCATCAAAAACCGCAACCACGGTTCCGGCGGACGGCGCTCAAGCACAAACTGGCGGCATTCATTCATGAAAAGCAGGTCTTGTTGCATGCTTAAGCGTTTGACCAAAAAACGCCCGAGCGTTTACACAAAAGTCGCGCTATCATGCAGTCGAACGCGGTAAAACCTTTAGCAATTCCGCCGCACGGACCAGAGAGGAACCACTCATGAAGATCGGTATCGGTAACGACCACGCCGCCGTCGAGCTCAAGAACATCATTTCCGAGCACCTGAAGGAGCGCGGCTGCGAGGTCGTGAACTATGGCACCGACACCTCCGAGAGCTTCGACTACCCCATCGCCGGTTACAAGGTGGGCAAGGCCGTGGCCAACGGTGACGTCGACCTGGGTATCTTGATCTGCGGTACCGGCGTCGGGATTAGCCTGGCTGCCAACAAGGTCGAGGGCGTACGCGCCGTCGTGTGCTCCGAGCCCTTCAGCGCCAAGCTCTCCCGTATGCACAACAACACCAACGTGCTGGCCTTTGGCGCCCGCGTCGTGGGCTCCGAGCTCGCCAAGATGATTGTCGACGAATGGCTCGACGCCGAGTTTGAGGGCGGCCGCCACGAGCGTCGCGTCAATCTCCTCAACGAGATCGACCACACGCGCGGCCTTAAGATCGTCGACGAGGCCTAAAGATTCACAAAGCCATACGACGCTAACGCCAGCCCCCGCCCGGAAGAAACATCCGGACGGGGGCTCTTTAGTAGATTTGTGGGGGTTTACCAAAAGTCTACTGGAATAAAAAGGGCGCCGCGGATGAAGTTCCGCGGCGCCCAAGCCACACGCTAACAGCTTTAAGGAGTCAAAGCTGGTTTAGCCAAAAAAGCGCTTGATCTCGATCTCGGCGTTCTCCAGGCAGTCGGAGCCGTGGATCACGTTGGCGTTGACATCGACAGCAAAGTCGCCGCGAATGGTGCCGGGGGCAGCATCAAGCGGGTTGGTGGCGCCCATAAGGGTGCGCATCTTGGAGACAGCGGAGAGGCCGGAAACGACCATCTTGACGACCGGACCGCTCGTCATAAAGTCGCAGAGACCGCCAAAGAAGGGCTTGTCGGCCAGATGGGCGTAGTGCTCCTCGACGGTAGCGCGCTCGAGCGTGGTCATCTCCATGCGCTCGATAACAAGGCCGCTGCGCTCAATGCGAGCAACGATCTCGCCGATCTTGCGATCGCGCACGGCGTCGGGCTTAATCATGATGAAGGTCTTCTCGATAGCCATAAGGTAGCCTTTCAAGTAGGTTCGCGCGTGCCCAAGTCCCATTCCGGCACCCGCCTGGACTGCATCGTAACAGAGTTCTAGCTGCAGTTAAACAAAAAGCCGTTTATTGAAGCGTTATTATTTATTAAAGCGCTCCATATGTGTCACTTCTGTTTCGAAGCCCGACTAGAGTACCATCCGTCCCACTTTCAACTGCAACGAACAGAACGGGCGGTCGATTGTCGCCCGTGAACGCACCCCCTTCACAACCTGCGCAAATGTCCTACAGAAGTTCTCGACAAGCTCCTTCCTTCTCTATAACAAAACGGGTGCCCACCGTAGCGGGCACCCGTAAAGGCAAAATATGATGAACACACCAGACAGACGCATCCAATAAGCTAATTAGCTCCGTGGCCCATCTCGACGACCTTGGATAACGAGCCAAACACACCCTCATCGGCCGCGAGCTGCGCCTCGGCGCTTCCCAACTGCACGGCAACGGCAGCAGGGGCGGTACCACCCTCGGTCGTGCGCGCGGCGACAATCGACGGGATGTCGAGTGCCTCGGTAATGTCGCGCTCAAAGAGCGGACTTGCCTCCTGAAACACCTCAAACGGCAGGTCCTCAAGATTGCAGCCGCGCTTCTCACACATCAGGACAAGATGACCCACCACGGCATGTGCCTCGCGGAACGGCAGGCCGCGCTTTGCCAGGTAATCGGCAACATCAGTGGCTGCCAAGTGGCCCACACCACACTCGCGCGCCATGGCGTCCTCGTTGACAGTCCAGGTCGAGATCATGCCGGCCATAACCGACAGGCACTGCATGAGCGTATGGGCGGTATCGAGCGCACCCTCCTTGTCCTCCTGCAAGTCCTTGTTATAAGCAAGCGGCAGGCCCTTCATGGTCACGAGCAGCTGCACCAGGTTGCCGTACACGCGACCGCTCTTGCCGCGGATAAGCTCGGTAACGTCGGGGTTCTTCTTCTGCGGCATGATAGACGAGCCGGTGGAATACGAGTCGGAAAGCGTGATAAAGCCGAATTCGGAGCTCGACCACAGCACGATCTCCTCGGAAAGACGCGACAGGTGCATGGCCATGACGGAGCCGGCGTAATGCAGATCGAGCAGGAAATCACGGTCGGAAACCGCATCGAGCGAGTTGGGAATCACACCCGCAAAGCCAAGCTCGGCAGCCGTCATCTGACGATCGAGCGGATAGCTCGTACCGGCAAGCGCGGCGGCACCCAGCGGGCAGTTGTCAGCGGCATCAAAGGCGGCCTTCAGGCGTGTAAAGTCGCGCGCGAACATCCAGGAATACGCCAGCAGATGATGCGACAGCAGCACGGGCTGAGCATGCTGCATGTGCGTGTAGCCCGGCAGAATCACCTTGTCGTACTTCTTGGCCGCATCCACCAGCACATGGCGCAGCTCAAGATTGGCCTCCATGAGTTCCTTGGCCAGCGCCTTGACGCCCAGACGCGTATCGGTCGCCACCTGGTCGTTGCGCGAACGCCCGGTATGCAAGCGCTTACCGGCCTCGCCGATGCGGCGCGTCAGCTCGCTCTCGATGGACATATGAATGTCCTCATCGTTGATATCGAAGGTGAAGTTGCCGGCATCGATATCCTGTTCGATTCCGGTCAGGCCCTTGGCAATCGCCTGCTCGTCCTCGGCGCTGATAATGCCCTGGGCCGCCAGCATCTTGGCATGTGCCTTAGATCCGGCGATATCCTGCTTATAGAGATGTTTGTCAACCGGCAACGACGCGCCAAACTCCTGCGTGACCTCGGCCACGCCTGCCTCAAAACGACCGCCCCAAAGAGCCATGGAACCGTCCCCTTTCTCCAAATACCAAAACAAGCGCCCAAAGCAATGAGCCATGTCGCTAAAGCGATTTTTCAACCGCTAGTTTTACACATTCCCCACCGTGCACAGGGCCATGCAGCTAATATGCAAAGAAGTGACGCACGAGGCACTTGGTGCCCAACTTCTCCCTCCGGATGTTGCCTTGCGAACCATCGATCCAGGCCTTCAGGCTCATAGGAACATCCTCGACCTTTGCAGCATCGAACTCGGGCGCGAGGGCAAGCAAGGCATGCGCGATAGCGTTG
>CAUGNZ010000027.1 GCA_959601045.1 uncultured Collinsella sp. | reverse complement strand
AACATCTTGGCCCGTCTCACCAACGTGAGGCGGGCCGTTTTCGTTTGAGCAATCATGCAGCGACGGGTTGGGGCAAATTAATCCACGCGCTTGTCGCCCATAAAGAAGACGGCCACCGTGCCAGGGCCGGTATGCGAGCCAATCAGGGCACCGATGCTATTGATCTCAATCTTGCCTTTGAGCTGCGGAACCTGTTCCTCTATCAGTGCCGCAACGGCCTCGGCGTCCTCGCGGCACGCCGAGTGCGACATGATGCACTTACCCGAATAATCCGCACCGTCCTGCACGTGTGCCATCATGGTCTTAGCCATCTCGGAAATCGCGCGCTTCTTAGTGCGAATCTTCTCACGTGGCGACAGCTTGCCGTCGCAATCGACCGTCATAAGTGGGCAAATCTTAAGCGCCGTGCCGATGATCGCGCTCGCAGCCGAAATGCGACCGCCGCGCAGGTAGCTCGACAGATCGGTCGAGAAGAACCAGTGGTGCAGGTTGAGCTTATGCTCCTCGATCCAAGCGGCCGTCTCGTCGAGTGAAGCCCCGCTATCGCGCACGTCGGCGGCACATTCCGCCAGCAGGCCAAAGCCCGAAGACGCCGCCAGCGAATCGATGACGCGCACCTTGCCGCCCTGGGGATAGCGATCCGCGAGCATCTGCGCCGCAACGCAGGCCGATCCATACGTGCCCGAAATACCCGACGACAACGTCAGGTGCAGCACGTCTTTGCCCTCGGCAACAAGCGGCTCCCAAAACTCCTCGTACTCACCCACGCTCACCTGAGACGTCTTGGGCATGGCGCCCGCGGATATCTGGGCAAAAAACTCGTCCGGCGTAATCGACTGATACAGATCGTCCGCATAGACAACATCGTCGATCTCGTAATGAAAACACACGACAGGGATATTGCGCGATTCAAAGAACTCCCGAGTTCGATCGGCGGCGGATTCACAGGTCAGGACAAAATCACTCATATGAGGCTCCTTACGTATAGTTATAAAAATTAACGCACAGCAAGCATAAATACGGTACAAATGTCCACTATTTACCAAATAGAGCCAAAGGTGGTGAACATCTTTACCGTCATCATCTCTATCGATCCCGGAGGCATACGTCTGTAAAAACGACCCTACGTCTCCACCCAACCGCCATATCTACCTCAACTAAATCGATTTACCAAACCGTTCGGCCAACAATTCGACCTCCCACCCCCAATCGAAACAAAAGCGGCGCATACTGATAAACGTTTGACGCTGTTTATCAGTTTTACCAACCCCATCGGAAGGTGTTTCATGGTCGCATTCGATCGCAATCCGCAAGACTTCAAGTATCTGCGTCTGCTGTCGAAACAATTTCCCACCGAGCAATCCGCGTTTACCGAGATCATCAATCTCTCGGCCATCCTCAACCTGCCCAAAGGCACCGAGCATTTTATGAGCGACGTGCATGGCGAGTACGAAGCCTTTATGCACATCCTCAACAACTGCTCGGGCGTCGTGCGCGAGCATGTCGACGAGATTTTTGGCGGCACGCTTTCCTTTGACGAAAAGGGCGAGCTGTGCACGCTCATCTACTACCCGCACGAGAAGATCGAGCTGGTCCGCAGCCAGCGCGAGGACTCGCCCACCTGGTACAAGACGATGCTTGACCAACTCATTGTGGTTGCCCGCTCGCTTTCGAGCCGTTATACGCGCTCCAAGGTGCGTAAGGCCATCCCACGCGATTACGCCTATATCATCGACGAGCTGCTGCACACGCACCCGGACGAGAACAACTATCGCGTGCGCTATCACGAGCGCATCGTGGAGTCCATCCTGGAGACCGCAAGCGCCGACGACTTTATCGAGTCGCTTGCCTCGCTCATCAAGCGCCTGGCCGTCGACCACCTGCACCTGGTGGGCGACATCTTCGACCGCGGTGGCGGCGCGGCCAAGATTATGGACCGCCTGCTCACCTACCATTCACTCGACATCCAGTGGGGCAACCACGACCTGCTGTGGATGGGCGCTGCGGCCGGTGAGCCCGCCTGCATCGCCACGGTGCTGCGCAACAACCTACGCTACGACAACTACGAGATCCTGGAGAACGACTACGGCATCTCGCTGCGTGAGCTTGTCGCCTTTGCCGATGCCACCTACACCGCCGGTGAGTCCATCACCCCGCTGATCAAGGCCATCAACGTGCTGCTCTTTAAGCTCGAGGGTCAGATTATCCAGCGCCATCCCGAGTTCGACATGACCGACCGCCTGTTACTCGACAAGATCGACCACGACACCGGCACGGTCACGCTCGCCGACGGCAGCGTGTGGCCGCTCACGACCAACGACTTCCCCACCGTCGACCCGACGGACCCCTATACGCTCACGTCTCAGGAGCAGCACATCATCGACAAGCTCGTGTCCGAGTTTGTCACCGCCGATCACCTGCATCGCCATATCGATTTCCTCTATTCCCACGGCTCGATGTACAAGGTCGCCAACGGCAACCTGCTGTTCCATGGCTGCGTTCCGCTCAACGAAGACGGCACCTTTAGCAGCATGAACTGCCTGGGCACCTGGTACGCTGGCCGCGATTATCTCGATTTTTGCGACCACATCGCCCGCCGCGCCTGGCGCGTGGGCGACCGCGACGCTCTCGACTGGATGTGGTACCTGTGGATCGGCTTTAACTCACCCGCCAGCGGACGCCTGGTGCGTACCTTTGAGCGCGCCTATATCACCGATAAGAGCACCTGGGTCGAGCCGATGGACCCGTACTTTACACTTACCAAGTCGCCCTCGGTCTGCGACGACATCATGCGCGAGTTTGGCGTCACGCCCATGGCATGTTCACCGACCGGCCACATCATCAACGGCCACACGCCCGTTAAAACCACCAAGGGCGAGCAGCCCATCCGCGCCGAGGGCAAGCTGCTGGTCATCGATGGCGGCTTCTGCCGCGCCTACCATCCCAAGACGGGTATCGCCGGCTATACGCTCATCTCGAGCTCGCGCGGCTGCCGTCTCAAGTCGCACCGGGCCTTTACGACGGTTGCCGAGGCACTCACACGCAACGTGGACATCGAGAGCGAGACCAACCGTTTTGACCAAGCAGACCGTCGCCGCATGGTGAGCGACACCGATTCCGGAGCCAAGATCCGCAGCCAGATCCAGGACCTGCGCCAGCTGCTCGATGCATATAGAAACGGTGCTATCGAGGAGCGCGCCTAGCCCCACCCGCGGGGATTGGCTAAACTTGCTGAGTTTGTCATCCCCACGGCGTCCCGGCGCCACCCTAAGGCAGGTACCATGCAAAAGCTCCTTGCGCAGATCATGAAGTTTGGCGTCGTCGGCGTCATTGCCACGGTCATCGACTTTGGCATTATGAATCTGCTCCACTACGGTCTGGGCCTTAACATCCTAATCGCCAACACCAGCGGCTTTATCATCTCACTCATCTTTAACTACCTCGCAAGCATGAAATACGTGTTTGCGCACAAGGAAGGCATAAGCCGCCGCCGCGAGTTCATTATCTTTGTCGTGCTGTCCGTGATCGGCCTGGCACTCAACGACGGTATCGTGTTGACACTCAACGCCGGCCTGGGACTCGAGGCCAATATCGCCAAGATCTGCGCCACCGCGCTTGTCATGGTCTACAACTTTGTGACCCGAAAGATCTTCCTGGAAGGCGACGAGACCAAGTAACTCGCAACCTTACAGCTTTACAATGCCCACGGATGACGCGCGTCGAGCGCCGTGTTGTTCGCGGGCATTGCTCGTTTACGGGCAAGTTTTCAACGTTTGCGGATTAGCTCTTGAAAATTTGGCGAGTTCGTATAGTTCTTGGCAAGGACCTTACGTTTCCCTTGCAAAAGCTCTAAAGTATCCTCTGCTCGATTCATCAACGCATTGGATGTGATTACGTGCGCAAGGCACTGGCACAACCTCATACCAAGCAGTTCCTCAAGTTCGCTGTCGTGGGTCTTGTCTCCTTTGGCATCGACTGGGGTATGCTCATTGCGCTCGTCGAGCTGTTTCACCTCGACTTTTTGATGAGCACCACGGTTTCGTTCATCACGTCCGTCGTGGTCAACTACTGGCTCAGCATGAAGTACGTGTTCGACCACCGCGAGGGCATGAGCCGCAAGCGCGAGTTCACGATCTTCACCATCCTGTCGGTGATCGGCCTGGGCCTCAACGACCTGTACATGTTTGTGGGCGTCACGTTTTTGAGCATCGGCTACCAGGCCATGAAGGCCATCGCCACGTTCCTCGTCACCTGGTACAACTACTTCAGCCGCCGCTTCTTCCTCGAGGGCGCACGGTCGTAGTCGATTCACTATTTGCTTGAATGTAAAACCGGTTGGAATTCCCGTTCCAACCGGTTTTTTTGTTTGCCGAGAGACCCGGCGACCCAGTCCCATTCGCATGAAAAACGGGCGGCCCGGATGTTTGTCCGAACCGCCCGTCTGGCGCACTATGTCGAGGTCCCTAGCCTGTAACGTAATACCAGACCACGTTGTCGCCATTGGAGAGAACGTAGTTACTGCAGGCCGTCATGGGCGTTGTGCCGTTGACGGAGTACATCCAGCCGCTCATGCCACCGTACTGTTTCTCGGCCAAACCACCAATCGCGGAGACATACGTGCCGTACGACGAGCCATGTGCGTTAACGGAAAGGCCCAGCGCGCACAGGGCATCATAGACGGTAGCGCCTTCGTTAAAGGTAAAGGTGCCACCAGAAGACACAGGATTGCCCACAGCGCTCGATGTGACCGAAACCGTCACTGTTATGTAGCTGGACTCCTGCGAGCCGCTCTGGCCGCCCGAGGAGGCGTTTCCACCATTAGAGCTGGAGGCTCCATCAGACGACTGGCCGCCGCCCGAAGAAGCACCGCCAGACACATTGGAAGTATCGCCGGCTCCCGTATTCTGGGCAGCGGATTTATCTCCAGACTTCTTGCCGTCCTGACCATCGGACTTCTTGCTATCCGAGCTTTTATCCGATTCCTTGTTTGAAGACTCGGAATCGTCCTTGGACTCATCTTTTGCGTCATTCGATGACTTGGAATCCTTGGAACTGGCCTCGCCCGAAGTCGTAGTCGAGTCAGACCCCTTGGTGTCCTTGGTGACGACGCTCTCCCCCGTCACGGTCTGAACGATCCAGTCAATGGACCAGGCGCCGCTCTCGGAAGGATGGACGAAGCCCAGCGATATGACAATCAGCGCAACGCACGCGGCAGTCAGAACGCCAAGGAGCGCTTTGCGCCGTGGGGCGGACGCCGCCGAAGCGGCGCCCTGTTGCTTTGCATCGTCGAACTGAATGAACGAGGAATCCGGTTGCTTGGGGTCAGCGTCCTTGGATTTATTGGACACAGCCCTCACCTACCGACGTTTGGTGAACACGAACACGCCGACGATGGCGAGACCGATGACGCCGGCGGCAACGCCAACAATGGCGAGCGGGTTGGTGCCAGTCTCCTGCTCGGAAGCACTAGAGGACTTCTTAGCAGTGGTCGTGGAAGCAGCACCCGTATCAGACTTGGAATCGGACTTCTTGTCGGACCTGTTGTCCTTCTTGTCAGACTTCTTGTCAGACTTCTTCTCGTCCTTCTTATCGGACTTATCGGTGTCCTTCTTGTCGGACTTGTTGTCCTTGGTCTCGGTCTTGGTCGACACCGTCGTCTTGGTCGTCGGCTTATGACCCGGGGCGATAGCGCCGCCGGCCTGCTGGCCCTTCGTGTCGAAGCCGAAACCCGTGCCCGTGCCAGCACCGGAACCGTTGCCAGCGCCACCGTTGCCACCATTAGTGCCAGAACCGCCATTGCCGCCAGGGTTAACGGCATTCTTGGTCCACTTGGCATACAGTGTCAGATCGGCCGTCACCGGCGTACTGAAGTCATACGCCTGCGTGCAAGCCTCATCGGTGAACCAACCGCCGAAAGTGTAGCCATCGCGCGTCGGATCGGCCGGCTTGACCAGCTTGCCGTCGGCCGTAGCAACGAACTTAGTGTCGCAAGCAGACCCGCCGTTGGAATTAAAGGCAACCGTCCAAGACTCGACAGCCCCCAGCTTGAACAGAGTACCCGAATCATTGATGTAGTACAGGTTGCCAGATGCATCGGCAATGACCGGAGAGTCGCAGTGCTGGTAATGGCCAGCCGCATCATAAATCTGCGTCGCCTCTGCATCGCCGAGCGTATAGCGATACACGCCACCACCAGCAGAGTAGTTGGCGTAATCCTTGCTATCCGCGCTGTTAACGGTGAAGTACACATAGGTCTTGCCGCCCTGAACACTCACCAGCGGAGTAGCAGCAATACCGTTAAATCCGGCCGGCAGTTCTTTACCGTCAGCAGCGGTGACCATCGTGGTCTTACCGGTCTTCAGATTATAGAGAGCCAGAGCAGAGCCAGTAGCCGTCTGTCCGCCGACAATCAAGTTTTCGCCAGCCACCGCCGGTGCGCTCATGTTATTAGTAAGACCCAGGCCGACCGTCTTCTGCTCGCTTAGTACGCCCTTCGCCGAAAGCGAAATCACATGGAGCTTTCCATCGTGCGTCATCTGATAGAAGGTCGAACCATTGGACGGATCGGCGACACAGTCGGCGTTCGCGAGAGCGCCGAGCTTCATAGTCGAAACGACATCGCCCGTCGTCTTATCAATGCACTTAAGCGTGCCCGCGCTCGTAGGAACAATGGCGTACTTATCCGTCAGCGCAGCACCAGTCCAGTAATAGCCCTCGGCAGGGTCGATGTTCTGCCAAGAAACTTCGCCCGTGGCAATCTTAATGCGCGCAAAGGAGCCGTTGCCGTAGGTCGCGTTGTAATTCTCGTCATACGAAATATCGACCGAGCCTACATAGACGTACTCGCCGTCCGAAACGACGGTGCAGGAGCTCTGCGTCAAGTCCGTCAAACCAGGCGTCAGCCACTTGCAGATCAGCTTGTCTGCAGTAATCGCCTGGACCGCACCGCCGTTGAGCGGAACGATGATAAGACCATTGGTATAGATCGGACGAGAGGTATAGCTCACCTTGGAGGCAAGCGGCGCAGAGGCAACCTTTTTGCCCGTGGACGAATCGATCTTAATGAGCTCGTTCTCGGTCGCGATGTACACAAAGCCGTTAGCGATGACAGGCTCGCTGCAGTTGGCATACTGCTGGCCAGACTCGGCCTTCCAATCGAAGGCCCACTTAAGACCAGCGGCCTGCGCAGGCGTCTTGGCATCCGTTACGGTCGAACCGTTGCCACTGTTGCCGTAGCCGGCCCACTCGGCATCCCAATCAGGAGTCGTCGCACTCGGGTCCACGACAATCTTGTCGGGATCGGGCATGGGCGAATCGTCGGTGGTATAGGCAAGCGTAACCTTATCGCCGCTCTTGAGCGTAATCTGGTTGGCGCAGAGTAAGGAGGGCTCTCCATTGATATACAGATGCCAAGATTTATTGGTCGCAGCATCCCAGGCATACGGCTTGTGATCGAACGGCGAGTTGATGGAATTGAGGAACCAGTACTCACCACTCTGGGAGCCGTTGTACGTAACGCCCTTGGCCTTCAGAGCCGCCTCAATAAGGTCCTGAGCCGTAGAGCCTTCGGGCAGAGAAACGTTGCTTGCCGAGCCCCAGCGAGTATTGTTGCCGTTGGCATCGGGACCGATAACATCGACAGACCCAAGAACCTGGCCAGGAAGGGCATCGGCGTCAGCACCATACATAAAGGTGACGGCATCGCCCTCTTGGAGCTCGTAGTTGCCGGCCCCGACCTGGGCGAACTTGCCATTTACATAGAACTGCCAATAACTTTTGGTCGCAGGATCATACTCATAGATCTTACCGTCAAGCGGCGAGGTAATGCCGCTGAGGTACCAACCCCAAGGCTCTTCTCTAGCATCGAGAGTAAGACCGGTCTGCTCAAGGAGATCCTTGGCAGTAGAGCCCGCCTTGAGACTCGTCTGACCCGTCGAAGCCCAAACCTGCTGCTTGCCGTCCTTGTCCTTGCCAAGCACCTGAACGGAAGCATGGACAGAATCGGACGGCAACTGGTCGCCCCAGCCACCGTAGAACCACGTGACGGTATCGCCGGCATGGATGGTGACATTGTCCGCCGTATAGTCACTCGACTTGCCGTTGATAAACAGCTGCCAATAGGTCGAATAATCGAGCGGCTTACCCAGCTCAACGCCGTTGTACTTAAGGCTCAGAATGAAGGAGCCCGCAACAACGGCATCGATGTCATTCGCCTCGAGCGCGACCTTCGTAAGGTCAAGTGCGTTCGAGCCGGACGTCACCACATACTGCGCGTTATCGACCCAAGTCTGAGTCTTGCCCTGGGCATCGCGACCAATGACGGTCACATTTGCGGCAACCTGGTCCTTAACGACAGGGGACGAGCTACCAGCCGTATAGGCAAACTCAATCTTCTGCCCCTGGGTGAGCTTGACGCCGCTCGCGCCAACCGAGGAAGACGCGCCGTCGACAAACAGCTGCCAGTAGGCATAAGTCGCCGGATCGAAGGCAAGCGTGCGGCCATCGCTCGGGGACGTGATGCTTTCGAGGTAGAAACCGTATGCCGTGTTCGGTTCGTACTTCGCCTTGAAGCCCGTCTTCTCCTGCAGCTTAATGAAGGCATCCGCAGCCGTCGCGCCCTCGTCGAGCTTGAGCTGCGTAGGCGCCACCCAGGTCTGAGCCTTGCCGTCGGCATCGGCGCCGATAATCGAGAACGAGACCTCGACTTGCTTCTTGGCGACATCGCCAGTTTCTGTCGGGTTCTCCGTCTGAACGGCAGCCGCGGCGGCAGATCCTGCTTGGCCAGCGGATGCCGTCGAAGACTGCTCGCTCGTAGCAGGGCTCTCCCCCGTCGCCGAGCCTTCGTCGCCAGTTGCTGCCTCTGTTATGGCTGCACTAGCTGCAGGCGCGCTCCCGGAATCCGAAACCTCGGCGCCGCTCTGCTCGGCAGCACCGTCCGCGGCACCCGTGCCCTCGCCCGGCGTCGCAGCCTGAGCCACGGCCTCGGCAATGCCCTCGGCGCCCTCGGCCCACAACTGAGCCGGCGTGGTGCCAAAGGCCATCGCGAAGGCCAGGAATGCCACCAGGCCGCGCTTGGCTACACCGCGTGCAATCGCGCCACGGCGATGCAACGAGGCGCGCTCGCGCTCGTCCTCAAACATATCCATTTGTCCCCCATTGTCTGTACTTGGAGCGTTGCCTTGAGGCTGCCCCACGTCATCGCGCATGTTGCGCTCGAGTTCCCCCATCGGGATCTCTCTTCCCTCCAGAGCCCTATGCACACCGGCAGCATACGCCGCAGCCGCATGCAAGATGGGAGGCGATCCGACTTAACCTTAACGGCTCAGGCGCGCCGTCCGATCTGCGACGCGAACATCCCGAGCCAAGAGGAATTACGGTTACTGGTACAGCCGGGGACTTGCACCCCGATTCTCCCAAACGCGCAGGAAAACCGCGCATTCGTGCGTCTCCGCACCACCATCTAGGCCATCGATTATTACCGTCAGTATGGTATCACGCAAAAGGGCCTCGCACGCAGGCGAAGCCCAAGGTAAAAGCTATTGTTTGCGATAGGAGAATGCGGTGACGGCCGCAGCCTCTAGTGCTTGCCGCCGTGGCTGTTGAGCCAGATATTGCGACCCAGCATAAGCGCCAGCACCAGCGCGCTCACGTAGCCAAAGAAGCCGATGACCGGAATGCCGAGGACAACCGGCTCGATGCGCGCGTAGTACACCACCGACGAACCGATAAACAGACCGGCGATCACGATAGCCATCGACATGCGGTCGATAATTCCGCCCAGCTGTCGCAGCGCCTTATCGCTGCTCATGATCTGCGTGTTCACCTTAAGCTGGCCGCGCGTGAGCATACGCGAAGCCAAGCCCAAATATTCGGCCGCCTCGAGCGAGCCTTTTGCCGCGCGATAGCTGCTCGCGGCAAGATCGCGCCCCATGTCGCGCACGCGCGCATAGGTGCTTTTCTCGTTTTTAATGTGGGTTTGGATGATCTGGATCATGTTGACGTTGGGCATGTACTCGGTCAGCAAACCCTCGAGCGTCACCATGCCGCGGGCGAACATCGTCACCACGCTCGGCAGCTCAACGTCATTTTTGCGCGCCAGATTGAGCAGCGAGGTCAAAAACTCGCCGATATCTAGGTCCTTAAGGTCAAGGCCCGCAAAGTCAGCCACGATAAAGTCAAGATCGGACAAAAAGGCCGAATGATCGAGCTCAGCCGAGTCGCCACGCGTCACGGCGAAGCGCATGAGCGAATCCTTGAGCTTGGGCACGTCACCCTCGGCCACGGCGAAAATCATGTCCTTTACGATACCGCGATCGTGGCTCGACATGCGTCCGACCATGCCCAAGTCGATAAAGTAGACAATGCCGTCCTTGAGGATGATGTTTCCCGCATGCGGGTCGGCATGGAAAAAGCCGTCGTCGAGCACCTGCGTCGAGTAGTCCTCGACGATTGCGGCACCGATCTTTTCCAAGTCATAGCCCTCGGCCACCAAGCGTTCAGGATCGGCGATCGAAATGCCGTCGACGTAGTCCATAACCACCACGTGCTCGGTGCACAGGTCCAGATAGGATTTAGGACACGTCACGCCATGAACGCTCTTATGGAACTCGTAGAAGTCGTTGAGGTTTTTGGCCTCGGCCAAAAAGTTGGTCTCCTCGCGAAACGAGGTCCACAACTCCTCGACTACGCCGTGCAGGTCAACAAATTGATCGGTGTTGACGAACTTGGAAACGATACGCACCACCGAGCGGATGATATCGATGTCCTGTGCCATAACCTGCTGCGCACCGGGGCGCTGCACCTTGACGGCCACGTCCTCGCCCGTCACCAGACGAGCGCGGTGCACCTGCGCGAGCGATGCGCTACCAAGCGGATTGGGGTCGATCGCATCGAACATCTCCCCCAGGCGCAGGCCGTATTCTTCTTCCAGACAACTGAGTACGACCTCGTACGGCACCGGCTCCACGTCGGAGCGCAGACGACGCAGCTCGTCGCAAAAGCGTTGCGGCAGAATCTCGGACCGGTTGGCCAGAATCTGCCCCATCTTGACGAACATGGGGCCGAGTTCCTCGAGCAGGCGGCGCAAACGAACCGGCGTGAGGTTATCCCACACACGGTACTTTTTGACCAGGCGAACAATCTGCCCGATGCGTTCGCGACGACCCGCCGGCGTGAGCTGGTATTCCTCGTCCGGCGCCATCGCGTCGGGCTCCTCTGGCACCATATCGACAGCGCGCGGCTTCTTGCGAGCGCCCGAGACGGCGGCGTCGACCTCATCGACAACCGCCGCCTCGTCACCCAAGGGATCTAGATTGTTGTAATCGGTGGTGGAATCTGCCATCTGCGCTGCTACTCGGCCTCTTCGGTATCCTTCGCATCGTCGGGCTCAACGGACTCGACGGGCACCGAGGTCACGTTGTCCTCGACCGAATCGACGATGTCGCGCACATGGGCCAGGAAGGCCGTACGCTCGGGCGCGGTCATAACGCGGACGCGAGCCAGAATGAGCTCGTCGAGCACGCGTTGGGCCGCGGTCTCGCCCTGCATGCCCAAGCGCTCGGTCAGATCGGAGATGGTACCGCCGGCCTGCTCGAACATGTCGGACACGCTGCGGGCGATATCGGGGGTGGCGGTGTCCTTGCGGACCTGCTCGCCTTTGGTGTTAAGGTCGTCGAGGACCTTCTTGCCGCCTTCGACAGCAACGGCGGCAGCGCCAAAGCCCACGTTGATGGCGCCGTTAACAAGCTGATCGAGTTTCATAACCATGGTTGGCTCCAATCATGAACAACTGCATTGGCCTTCTTGTACCCAAGATTGGGCGAACGACACAAAATCGTTTTACTGCCAAGATAGAAATCGAGCGGGGCAAAGCCTTTGACGGCGTTTGTCCCGCTCGCTCGTTGCAAGGTTGTCTTTACCTTACGTTGTCGTTCATCGCGAAGGAGTTCTTCATGGCGCAGCTCGTGGTGTAGAGCACCTTGCCCAACAGGGCATCGGTCTCCACGCGCACGAGCTCGGCAAATGCCTCGTTGGCGCGGGCGAGCTCGGCAGGTACCTCGGCCTCGGACAGGGCGGCAACGGCAGCGTCAACGTCGTGAATCTGCTTGTGGCCCATGCCACCGACTTTCTCCTGATAATCCTCGACCGCGCGACCGCACTCATGGAAGCGGACATCGGCCAAGGCACCGATCAGACGATTTGCCCAATAGAAATTCTCGGACGTCACGCGAGCCTGCGTGTCGGCATAGTACTCGGGCATGGTCTCGACGTTGGCATACAGCGGCACGAGCGCGTTAAACGAGTTGGAGCCAAACGCCATCCACTGTACGGCGCGATACGCCGGCTGCGCATAGGGGCGCAGCTGCAGCACGGCAAGCTGGCTGTTGCGGTTGATGCCGATGGGACGATAGGCGCCACGTGTGGCGGGCGTACCCTTGCTGCCGTAGCAGTCGTACTCCGTGCCCTGGTAGTGGCTCGAAAGCACGTACTTGATGTCCTCGAGGGTCACCTTGCGCTCGGGCACGCGGCTCCAGGGGATGTCGTCGCTCTCGGGCGTGTAGTCGGCCTCGGGGCCGTCCCACACATCGCTGGGGTTGAGGCAACGCTGCATGTACCAGGCGCGCGGCGTGTTGTAGACGTGGTCGCTGTCACTGTGCGAGCCAAAGGCCTCGCGCGGGTTGAAGACCGTCGCCGGACCGTCGCCCTCGACGCCCAGCGTCAGGTCCAGATGCCACTCGGCCATCCAGGCGCGCAGGTCGGCGGAGCACATGTGGCCGACCTGAGCGCCCTCGGCATCGTCCAGGTCAAAGCTGTCGATACCCAGCTGGTTGGGCATGGTCACATAGGCGTCATCGGGCACGCGCTTGGCAATCCAGTGGTGGCCGCCGATGGTCTCGAGCCACCAGATCTCGTCCACATCACTAAAGGCGATGCCGTTGTTCTCGTAGGTGCCATAGCGCTCGAGCAGGTCGCCCAGAATGCGCACACCGTCGCGGGCAGACTTGGCATACGGCAGCACCAGGGTCACCATATCTTCCTCGCCCAAACCGCCGGGCTGCGCCGGAACATAGCCTTCGTCGCCCTCGTTGCCCTTGGCGGGCACGTAGTCCACGAGGGGATCGGCGCCGCGGACGCGCTCGTTGGTGGTAAGCGTCTCGGTTGCGGACATGCCCACATTGAGCTCGTTGAAACCGGCCTCGGCCCAGATGCCGTGACCCGGGACAACGTCGGGGACGCTCGTGTAGCGCATGGGATTGTCGGGCAGCTCAACGGTCAGGTGGCTCAGAACGCTCGTGTAGACACGCGGCTGCTCGTCGGGATGCACCACGCGCATGCGCTTGGGCTCAAACACCCCGTTGGACGAGTCCTCATTGCGGGCAACCAGCGTCGACCCGTCGTAGCTCGCGTTCTTACCAACCAAAATCGTTGTGCACGGCATGCGCATCCTCCTTGAGCGAAGAAATCAAACGATAACAGTGTATCGCTTCGGCGCAGAAAGGGCGAAACCGCGGCGCTGGCAACCCCTGTGGTCAAAATATGCCAAATATGAGTACTGTCACCAATTTAGTAACAGCAATTTTGCTACGCATGGGTGTCGAAAGCCTATATTTGTTCAAAAATTAGATGATGTAATTCCTCATAGGTCCAATAAAATAGGCTCTCTATCGATAATAAATATCGTTAGAGAGCCTATTTGACCTAAAATATATGTGACTATCTTGGCAACAGTACTCATATTTGGCATTTTTTGTCCACGGGGTATAGAACTAACCCCTCAAACAGCCCAAAACGCCTATTTCGATGCACGCTCGGCCGCTTCGATCACGTGTTTGGCGAGGATCGCCGTCGTCACAGCGCCCACGCCGCCCGGCACGGGCGTGATGGCGTTAACGACCGGCTCCGCAGCATCAGAATCGACGTCACCCACCAGCTTGCCAGCGGCCTCGTCCCAATTAATGCCAACATCGATGATCGTCTGGTCCTCGCGAACGGCATCCACGCCAATCGTACGCGCGCGTCCAACGGCGGCAACCACAATGTCGGCAGCACGGCACTCGGCAGCAAGGTCGCGCGTATGCGTATGGCACGTCGTCACGGTCGCATTGCGCGCCGTAAGCATGGCGGCTACGGGACGCCCGATCACCAGCGAGCGCCCGACCACAGCAACCTTAGCTCCATCCAGCTCAACGCCGTAATGATCCAGCAAAGCAAGCACGGCTTCGGCTGTGCAGGGGGCAAAACCCTCGCCGCGCCCCGAAAGCGTGGTGAGCAGCGAAGCCGGCGTCATGGAGTCAACGTCCTTGGCAGGATCGAGCGCTGCGGCAACCGCATCCTCATCAAGGCCGGCGGGCAGCGGGCGGAACATAAGGCAGCCATGAACAGCGGGGTCGGCATTGATGTCCTCGATGGCCGCCAACAGCTCGACCTGAGAAACATCGGCGGGAAGCAAAACGCGGCGAGCTTCAATGCCAACCTTCTCGCAGCGCTTGAGCGCACCGCGCTCGTAGGATAGGTCTTCCTCGCGTTCACCCACACGCACGATAGCCAACGTCGGAACAACGCCTCGCTCGCGCAGGGCTGCGCAGCGAGCAGCAAGTTCCTCAGTCAGCGCGCGGGCGACGGGAGCGCCCTTCAGCAGTTCAGCCATGGCTATCCCCTCTTCCTTGCAGCGTCGGCGGCGCGGCGCGCCAGCGCATCGGCGCGCGGCAACCACGTGTCCAGCAGCTCATCGCACGCGGTCTCGAGCTCCTCGGCGCGCGCCCGGTCCTTCATAGACGTGGTGTTGGCAAAGAGCGTCAAGCTCGCGCCCTGCATAGCGGAACGGCAGAACACGGCGCCGCACGCCACATCGGACAGCAGCTGACGCGAACCCTTGTCGGCCATGTCCTCGAGCAGCGCCAGCGCACGCCCGCAGGCATCCATAATGCGATACGGCGGCATAGCGGCCACATGCAGCGCATCCTGAATCGCGGTCGCTCGAGCCGGATCGTCACGCGGAATACCGTACGCCGCGGACACCTGCCCATAGGCACGAACGTCCTCGGCAACCAACTCGACAAGCTCCTGGGCCAGCTCATCAGCATGGACAAACGCACGCGTCAGGTCATCCGCACGATCAGCAAGCGCGGGATTGGTCGCACCGTAGCGGGCAACCATTCCGCACAGCGAGGCGCCCAGCGCGCCCACAAAGGCGCTCGCGCTGCCACCGCCGGGAACCGGCTCGCGCGCGGCCAGCGCCTCGGCAAACCCGCGGCAGGTCTTGTCCATCATCTCTTGGCTCATGCACATGCACCTTCAAGTCATATACATCGGTCGGGTGGCAACCGCCGACCGACCGCATCGATCACGTAATGGTGCTAAGTCTAGCCCATAAGCACATGAGCGTCAGCGCAGCTGGCCATCGCGGATTTCTATGGCACACGATAGGCGGCAGCGACACAAACATGGGACACATGGCCCACCTTTCGAGACTCCCGGGCAGCACAAGCTGGGGCATATCTATAAGTAAGGAACCCGTTGGGGCACGGCCGGGCAACGGCCACAAGCAATGAACGGAGGCATAAGCCGCACAGCACACAGAGACATCCGCCGCCAGCGCAATCAGTACCCCAACAGCATGCGGCGCCGTGATGTCATCGGCAGACAAGGAGGACGCCACCATGAAGAAAAAGACCCTATCGATTCTTTCCCTTTGCATCGCCCTCTTTGCCGCATTTGCCCTTGTCGGCTGCGGCGGGAGCGCATCGGGCGGAGGCGGCAGCACCGCCAAGAGCGAGAGCAAGGAAAAGGCCCCCGTCGCCAAGAAGACCGACTTTATCTGGTTTAAGGTCGAGATGCCCGAGGGTGTCGGCGTAAGCGACTCCGCCGGCAAGAATGCCGACAGGGTTCAGCTCACCTTCCCCGAAGACGAGAACGCCTCGGCCGATCGCTTTATCCCCGTTTGGAAAAAAGCGCTGACGGCCGAGGAGTCCCACGCCGACCAGGCAGAAAAGAAGGGGGATACGTTCCAGTGGAAGGATGGCGGGTCCGTCGAGTATAACGGCAGGACGTGGCTCGTCGGAACATACGAGGACAACAGCGGCATCTCAACCATGCTTTTTACCGACGTTGAGCCGGGAAGCGCCTACGTCCTCATCTCGAACTTCGACCAGCACAAGAAAGAAGCCGAGACACTCCTCAACTCCATCGAGTTCCCCGACGACATGAAGAAAGCAGTTGACGAGGCACGCGAAGTCGAGATTTCGAGCATCGAGATCAAGTAACGGGGCACCCGCACGTGCCTATGCGCACCCGCGCACATGCGCTCCATTAAAACAACGGGCGCCCAACCCGGGGAGGGCCGACGACATCGGCCCTCCCCTCTTTTGTGCCCGCGTATATTGCCACTTGTCGGCGCAAATCCTGCCCCCAGAATGGGACACATGGCCCACCCGAACGAGCCGCTCGCGCGTACAGTAAAGGCAGGCAATCCATGGGCGGTTACAGATCGAGGAGGACACGACCATGAAAAAGAAGGCCTTAGCGATTCTCACCCTCTGCATAAGCCTCTTTGCCGCAGTCTCCCTGGTGGGCTGCGGCGGCAGCGGCGGCGCTACCGGCAGTGGCGGTGGCGGCGGAGCAGAAAAGCCAGCCGTGGATATGAGGACCGACTTCATTTGGTTTAAGGTCGAGGTCCCCGAGGGCGTCGAGATCACCGACGTCGCCGGCGACACCGCCGACAGGGCCCAGTTTAAGTTCACCGAGAGCGAGCACGCCAGCGACCGCTTCATCCCCGTCTTCGACACTGACAAGAACGCCGACGAGCTGTTTGACTACGAGGCAAAGTGGAAGGCCAACTCCGGATGGACCGAGAGCGATCCCGTTAAGTACAACGGCAAGACCTGGCGCAGCGCCTACTTTACGCACACGGGCGGCGTGACGACCGAGTACTTCACCGACGTTGACGGCGGCAGCGTGTACGTGCGCATCGACAATGTCGAAGAGCACAAGGACGCCGTCGAGACCATGATGAAGTCTCTGGAATTTGCCGACGACATCGCCGAGGCAAAGACCGAGGCCATGGACGTCAAGCTCGACGATATCGAGATCAAGCGCTAAGCGACTGGCGAGCGCAGCGGGAAACACGGGCGCAGTGCAAACAAGCGACGGTGCCCCAGCGTTTCGTACTAAGGGAGGGCCGGTAAACCGACCCTTCCTTTCTTATGCCGGTAGCCGACGAACGCAGGATGCCGGACGCCGAAACCACCCCAAATGTGGCAACGGTACGAAAACGGCAAGCACCCCAACACGTCCACCCGCCGATTTATAGCGCCGCGCACACAATTTAAGCCGACGCCTTTAAACATCCGGGCAGTATAGTGACCAAAATGAGTGCATAACCGCACCCTGCGAATGGAGGAGTTATGACCGAACACCACGCCATCAGTCGCCGAGCGTTTACGCTGGGCCTTGGACTTGCAGCGTTGTCGCCTCTGGCAAGCCTGCCCGAAACCGCCATGCTGGGCATTAGTCCGCGGACAGCCTTTGCGGACGGCACGGCCGAGTCAGCGGCCACCCTCGACAAGTTCGTCATTCGCCTTCGCCCCGCGGGCTATTTTCGCACCGCGAGCGTCAACGAAGACGGCAACGTCATCGGCAACGTCTGCCACCTGTTTAATGACGGCACGTCCAGCAAGCTCATCCTTGAGCATGTACTGACCGATGCGGACGGCACAAACTGGTACGCCATCCGCACCCTGCTCAATTTCGAAGAGCACAAGAAGACGGGCAACAGCATTTGGTCGGTCGATGGCGACTCGGACAAAGATGGAAAGGTCATCCACGTATGGAGTGGCGAGCATGACGGCAAGGCCAGCCGCTCTTTTGCGTTCGACCGCCAGCTAAACGGAACCTACATCATCCGAGACCGCACAAACGAGAAAAAAGACATTAATTACCTGGCCATAGAAAAGGACGGCAAAGACCAAGACAACAATAAGATCTGCCACAAGAGGAAGAGCATTCCTTGGGAGCTCGAACTTGTCGGTTACGACATGGGCGAGATCAATACCACGGTTAGAAGTATCGACTGGACCACGTATAGCAGCTACGTCGACGGACCATGTTGGATGAGCTACGTCGATGGCAAGAAATACCTCGACGAGCTGAGCATCCCAGGCACGCACGATTCGAGCACCTGCAGTGTGGACAACGACACCGAGCCCCAAACCTCGCTTGTAAAGTGCCAGCAGGACTACATACCAACGCAGCTGCTCGAGGGAATCCGCTATTTTGATATCCGGCTCGGAAAGGGCGACAACCCTGGCATCGACCATGGGATGTTCTACCTGCTCAAAAAAGACGGGAACTTTCTGCATCTCTCCGATGTCATCGGGTACTTCAAAACGTTTTTGAACGAACACCCGTCAGAAGCGCTCATCATGCTCGCATCGCGCGGCAACGACGAGGCTACCAACGAAAGCATAACGACGGCCTTCGCCAAGGTTATGGCCGATAACCCCGATCTGTTCTACACGTCGAGCCACGTCCCCACGCTGGGCGAGGTGCGCGGAAAGATCGTCCTGCTGCGTCGATTTGAACTCGCCGGCAACAGCGTAGACGGCCACACGTGGGGCCTCGACCTCACCGAATGGGACGACAAAATCAAGACGCATTCCGGAAAGTCCATGTGCCTCGTGAAATACGAGCAAGGCTTTGAGGCTGCGGGCAATACGGGCGACAAAGAGCCCTATAGCACAACGGTATATGCCCAAGACCATTACAGCTGCACGGGGTCCAGTAAAATCGACTGGGTCGATATGGCCCTGAAGGCAGCGACCGAACTCGAGCGCAACCTCGTATATATCCCTGCCGAGGACGGGACAAAGGTGCAGGTAACGGAGCGCTGCTGGTTTATCAACTACACGAGCTGCACGCAAAACAACCCATTTACCGCAGCGCGCGTGGTCAACGAGCATCTGTACAAGAGCTCGTATATAAACAGCACCGGAATTGAGAGCACTAAGGCAGACTGCCGCAAGCACATTGGCATCATCGCATCCGACTTTGTTGATGCGGCGCTGGCCCGGAGCATCTACCAGCGCAATTACAATTACGATACGAAGCACGCGCAGTCGGCTTCGTGCTGCCTCCCGACCCGCATGCGCATGACGTACGGCGACTCGCTGAGCGATGCCTCGCTCCAGGATGGCAAGACCGTTGGCGAGGGCCATTTCCGCCTTGTCGACAGCAGCAACGTACTCAACGTGGCGGCTTCGGGCCATGCGTTTGCCATCGAATATGTGGATGTCGACGCCCTGGGCAACGAGACCGTTACGGGGCTGCAGGGTTCCGTGCCCATCGATATCGACCCGCGCGCGCTGACGCCCCATTTTGAGGGGCTCGAGGGCCTTAAGGCCGGCGAGGACGTGCGCGCCAAGATTGCGGCATCACTCGAGGGCAAGCTCGAAACCGATGCCTGCACGGCCCAGCTCGAGTTTGTGCACGACGCGAACGGCGCTCCGGGCACGGCAATGGCCGAGGGCGAAACATTTGCCGCAGGGACGTACTGGGTGCGCGCGAAAGGCCTTTTGGGCGACGCGGCACAGAACTACACGCTCGCCAGCGATGGAGCAGCAAGCTTTACCGTAGCGGCCTCGAGCAGTGCAGGCGGCACCAGCAGCGGCACGGGTTCCAACGCAGGCGGCGCCGACAAGAACGGCGGCGGCAACAAGAGCGACCAGGGCAAGAGCTCGGGCGGAAAACTCGCCGACACGGGCGACGGCTCCGGCATTGCCGCCGGGCTCGCTGCCGCCGCCGTGGCGACAACGGTCGCAGGTGCAGCAATGCTTGCCAGTGACCGCGACAATACCGAAGACGTTAACGAATAGGCAAGCCAGTCTTTTGGGCGCATCAACTCAATCGGGGCGCAGAATACCGTTCTGCGCCCCGATTTTTACCTTAGCCCGAACGCCGTTATCGGCTACATCACCATGTTCAGCGCATTCACGAACTCCTGAGCTTGGGAGCGGCTGCTCAGGCTAAAGACGCAAGCAGTCAACAGCCTGTTACGTAGGAAAACGTCGCGGCCCTTGATCCTGTTGACCCCCGTGATGTCCTTAAGATAGACAATCTCGGTGTGCTTGCCGCCGAAAGTACCCTTCTTGAGCACCTCGATACGATTGGGGTAGATCTTAACGTCTTTAAACCTACCCGAACCTTTGTCCTGGAATAGCAGCGTGTTGTTGTCCATACGCGTCACTCCCGTGGGGTTCGCTAAAACTGTCTCTATTGCCACATTTTAGTCACCGCAAGGCTCCCATGCGAAGGTGCCAGACAGCAAAGCAATTCGTGTCCGCGCGAGGCTTTAAACTAAATGCAATCAAGATGCATTCCACAAGAGGAAAGTGGGGCGACAGTGATGGGCGAACTGGTAAACCGTGGAGAATCGGCAATCGTGCCCGAAGGTTTTTACAAGCAGGTCTCCTCAATTCTCAACGCCGCTCGCGACAAGGCCTATACCGCCGTTAACTTTGCGATGGTTGAGGCGTATTGGGAGATCGGCAAGAGCATTGTTGACGAGCAGGGCGGAGAGGAGCGCGCAGCATATGGGGAGGCATTGATTGCAGGCCTCTCCAGAAGGCTTACCGCGGATTTCGGAAGAGGCTTTGGCATCGCAAACCTTCGCAATATGCGTCAGTTCTTTCTTGCGTTTCCAATTCGCGACGCACTGCGTAGCGAATTGAGCTGGACTCATTACCGCAGGTTGATGCGCATTCCCGACCCTGATGCTCGCGCCTGGTACATGAACGAATGCGCCGATTCTCGTTGGAGCACGCGTCAGCTCGAGCGCCAGATCAACACCATGTTCCGCGAGCGCCTACTTGCCAGCAAGGACAAAGAGGCCGTCACCCAGGAAATCCAAAAGAGCGCCCCGGCTCGTCGCCCCGAGGATATCATCCGCGACCCATATGTACTGGAGTTTTTAGGTTTCTCGGACGATGCTACGTTTCGTGAGAGCGATCTAGAGCAGGCGCTCATCACGCATCTTCAGAAGTTCCTGCTGGAGCTTGGCCGTGGCTTCGCTTTCGAGGCGCGCCAAAAGCGCATCACCTTTGATGGGCGCCATTTCTATATTGACCTTGTTTTTTACAACTATCTGATGCGCTGCTTCGTGCTCATCGACCTTAAGACCGATGACCTTACGCATCAGGACCTGGGCCAGATGCAAATGTATGTGAACTACTACACGCGCGAACTCATGAACGAAGGCGACAATCCGCCCATAGGCATCGTGCTCTGCGCGGACAAAAGCGATTCGATCGTCGAGTACACGCTGCCCGAAGACAACGACCAAGTGTTTGCCGCCAAATACCTGCCATATCTTCCAAGCAAGGAAGAGCTGGCGCGCGAGCTGAGTGCCGAGTACCGCGCCATCAACGAAGCGACCAATGGCGAAACGCAAGGGTAGCAGCACGTTGCGACCGATACCCCCGACGGCGCTCCACATCACCCGGGAAAAGAGGAGCTTTCCATGACACACAGACCGAAAACAACACTGCGCGACTGCATCTATGGGCTTGCCGTCGGTGACGCGCTGGGCGTTCCCTACGAGTTCAGACCTCGTGGCACGTTCGAATGCACGGACATGATCGGCTACGGCACGCATGGGCAGCCCGCCGGCACCTGGAGCGATGACACGTCCATGACGCTTGCCACCTGCGACTCGATTAGGGAGCTCGGTCATATCGACACCGCAGACATGCGCGACAAGTTCGTAGGCTGGATTGCCCGTGGCGAGTATACGATCGACGGCGTTTTCGATTACGGCGGCACGACCGCCCGCGCCCTGCACACCGGCAAAGGCGGCTCCGGCGAACGCGACAACGGAAACGGTTCACTCATGCGCATCGCGCCCCTGGCGTTTGTCGACGCGACTGGCGACGAGATCTGCGAGGTCTCCGCGATAACGCACGCCCACAGAACGTCGACCGATGCATGCGTCATATTTGTCGAGCTGATGAGGGGCGTGATGAACGGCACGCTTCCCTCGTGGGCGCTTCATCTGAAAGGTGTGCCTGAGCAGGAAATCAGGTCCGGCGGCTTCGTGCGCGACACCCTTAAGGCCGCCAGCTGGTGCTTTGTTAACACCAACAGCTACGAAGATTGCGTCCTTGCCGCCGTCAACCTGGGCGACGACACCGACACCACCGCAGCCGTCGCAGGCGCCCTCGCCGGCACGGCATACGGCATCGACGCAATTCCGCAGGAGTGGATTGACACCCTGCGCGGTAAAGAGCTGATTGAGAGCTGCTTGTTTTAGGGTGCCATTCAAGAAATAAGGCAGGAGGCATCATGGAGAGGAAGATCGCGAATATAGACGAGTTCCAAGTGGACGAAAACGGGATTCCGCTATTTCCAGCAGGACTGAAGGAAGAAGCCAACCTCTACGTCCTCCCCGATGGGCGCTACCTCCCCTGCGGGCTCTACAGGACCGCGGACGGCGGTTCGCTCATTTATGAACCGTTCGAACTCAGCACCTTCGGGCAGATGCTTGCTCAATTCAAAGAGTGCTAGAGGTTTGATTGCCCGTTAGATCGACACTGTTCCAAACCATGGGGTGGGTAGGATGTCTCCCACCGCGGCCTGTGAGGTAAAATCTTGACTGCCGCGGAATCCGCCTGCGGGCAACGCTCCGATCTCCGATTGGGGTGAAGCCTATGAACTTGTTTCTTGAAATCCTGCGTCTCTCGATGTATGTGACCGGCATTGCCCGGAACCTCTACTCGATCTGGCGGGAATATAAGCAGTAACGGATAGCGAGGGGAGTCATGAAAAGGGCCGGTTGCAGCCGGCCCTTTAGACATTAGCACCTGCGTTGCCCGCGTCTCCGAAGTTTGAGTAGCTGAGGAGCGGGTTCCGCGGCACATCTTGATTTTACCCAGTGGCAAGACTCTTTTACAGCCGTTCCACCGTTTATTTACATCTGCCATCACGGACATCGCCCGTGCGGGCTCGAGTCCCGCCGCCCCGACCAAAACAGGATCATCCCCGCGCGTGCGGGGAACAGGATTGTTTGCGCTCCACATGTCTTGACGGATTGGTAGGGCGCTTTTCTATGGGCAGAAGATCTGGTTATCGCTACATGATTGAGTTAAGAACCCTCACGAATTCCTCTGCCTGGGAGCGGCTGCTCAGTCTATAGCCGTAGCCCGTCCGCAGCCTGTTGTTCAGAATCACCTGCTTGCCCTTGATCCTATAGACACCGGTGACGTCATTCAGGTAGGTCACCTCTATATGCTTGCCGAAGAAGCGGTTCTTCTTGAGCGTGGTAATCCGATTCGGGTAGATACAGATCTCCTTGAAAACACCGGCACCCTTATCTCTGAACAGCAGCGTGTCGTTGTCCATTTCTATTCCTCCTTGTTGACGTTGGTTAGATTGCGGTCCGAACTGTCATATTGTTTGATTACCAGTTAGATCGACACTGCTCCAAAACATATCTGACCAACGGATGACGACATAGCGCGTTTGATTACCAGTTAGATCGACACTGCTCCAAAACTCGCACTCTGCGGTGGTGATGAGTTCCACGGTTTGATTACCAGTTAGATCGACACTGCTCCAAAACCCCGCCCCGCTTGTCTTTATAGGCACTCGGGTTTGATTACCAGTTAGATCGACACTGCTCCAAAACTTAGCTCTGCGCATATCTTTAAGCAGGCGCGTTTGATTACCAGTTAGATCGACACTGCTCCAAAACTATGGGCTGAGAACAACTATTCGTAGAGAGTTTGATTACCAGTTAGATCGACACTGCTCCAAAACATTTTCCCCGTGATGACGGGCTTCCGCTCAGTTTGATTACCAGTTAGATCGACACTGCTCCAAAACCATCCGACGACTATGCCGTCTTCATATTCTGTTTGATTACCAGTTAGATCGACACTGCTCCAAAACCCTTGGATAACGGTCGTGATAATGACCGGAGTTTGATTACCAGTTAGATCGACACTGCTCCAAAACTACTCGTTTGTCTTTACTGTGATTGTGTGAGTTTGATTACCAGTTAGATCGACACTGCTCCAAAACACTACGTGTTGCTGGAGCGCGGACATGCGGTTTGATTACCAGTTAGATCGACACTGCTCCAAAACTATATCGGTTGCTGTTAGCTATGCCGTTGAGTTTGATTACCAGTTAGATCGACACTGCTCCAAAACACCTCGATACTCACGCCGACCGTCCCGCTTGTTTGATTACCAGTTAGATCGACACTGCTCCAAAACGAGCTCAGCCATCGCAGGATGGACTTCACGTTTGATTACCAGTTAGATCGACACTGCTCCAAAACAGCGTGTCAGTGACAGCCAAGTGTTCCGTGGTTTGATTACCAGTTAGATCGACACTGCTCCAAAACGCGCGGGAAGGATCCCAAGGAGCGCAACAGTTTGATTACCAGTTAGATCGACACTGCTCCAAAACTGATGATGTACTACAGCAACACGAAGACCAGTTTGATTACCAGTTAGATCGACACTGCTCCAAAACCAAGCCACAACATCACGGTATGCGGAGTCCGTTTGATTACCAGTTAGATCGACACTGCTCCAAAACACACAACGCAATGGATTGAAGTAGTCACGTGTTTGATTACCAGTTAGATCGACACTGCTCCAAAACTCCGGTTTGCTCCAGACGGTCACGCCTCTGGTTTGATTACCAGTTAGATCGACACTGCTCCAAAACACTTCTGGCATACGACCAAGGCCAAATGCCGTTTGATTACCAGTTAGATCGACACTGCTCCAAAACCACGTTTTAACCTCCAATCATGCTTTGGTAGTTTGATTACCAGTTAGATCGACACTGCTCCAAAACTATTGGAGCAAATTCCCTACTGCGACGGGACGTTCAATCTAACCGATCAGTTCTTTCAATGCTCTAAAAACTGCAGGTCAACCGTTAATTTTTGTTCATGTCCGTAAGACATGGTATCTTTTTTATTTTCCAGGAGCAACAGACTCAATTTAAGGAAAAACACGTGGTCATAGAGTGTTTGCAGCTCATTTTCCGTCAAAAAAGTTTTGAGATTTACAAATACGATTGTCTTTCTGCAGCCAGCGTCAAGAGCAAATGAAAGAAAATTCAGCAGATTATCAAGGAACGATTTATCTTCTTGAGGCGCTGCGCCAAATCCTAAAAACTTGAGGTAGCGCTTCAAATCCCATTCTAACCCAAACCCCAAATCGGCATTAAAGCCAAGGTTCAATCCGCCTAAACGCAGTTTTATTGCACGTTCAGCCTCTTCCACCTGCATGCGCAGATCTTCGTCTTCTAGAAACTCACGCTCAACCTTCTTGGTGATTGCGGTCATAAATGCGCGGTCATCCCATGGAAGATTCAGCGCATCAGGCACCACCATTAGAGCGCTGCCGGGCTTTATCTCCTCATCGTCTTTCCAAAGGGAATAAGGCTCCATCGCCTGGCGCCCCAATCCGTTTTGCAAAGAAGCTACAATCCGCGCGAACAGGGCCGAGTTCTCGACTTGCAAAACCGATGTCTCCCCTGCTACTAGCTCCACCGGGTGTTCGAGCCCTGAAAACACGAGCCTCATAAAACCAGAAGCTCCTCCATTGTGTCTATCTCCTCATGGGCCTCGCGGTTACCCGTTATGTACTCCATGGTTGAAAACTGAGATTCGGTCACGCGCAAAACCTGTACAAGGCCAGCTGGCGGGCGATGTTTCCTGAGTCTTTGCACCGCGCTTCCCGCCGCCCCATCGTTAACAACAAGCTTTGCATACACGGATTCCTGGAGCATAAGATAGCCATCTTTAAGAAGAAATTTGCGGAACACCCGGTAGTCTTTTCTCTGCGCAGGAGTATCGACGGGCAAATCAAAGAAGACGACAAGCCTCATATATCTGATCCTTTCCCCGACACTCATACGACCTCAAACGACTCGATTTCGTCTACCGACAGCTTCCGGTCAAGGGCCTTGAAGCAATCGGCAACATACAGAGAGATTACGGAGCCCACGCGATATGTGCCGCCTCGATATGCAATTCCCTGATTGAGCATGTCGACCAAGAGCAGCTTTGTCTCCTTAGAGAACTCGCCGTCAAAGTTATCGAACACAATGCGGTCGACAAGAGGCCTAAACGGCTCCATAAAATCGCAGCTCAAGTTGAACTGGTTGAACTCATTTCTGTGGCAGATTCCCACCTGCGTAAGGTATCCGCGCGCTGCGATCTCGCGATTGACGCTCGACAGCAGAATCGCATACCCATAATTGAGAGCAGCATTCAGAGGTGTATCGTCATCCCTCGAGAAGGATGGACCAAACAGAGAGTTGAAATACAGCCGGGCTGCATGTCCTTCGCGATTCGTCGTATCACCCGAGCGCACCTCGGCAACAATGCTCTTAAGCGTCTCGCCCTGTTCCTCACGCGCACGGGTGTGAAGCACGTCAGATTGATGCTTAATCTTGTCGCGTACGATGCGTTGCCATACGCGCTTTTTAATCGGCTCGCCCCACTCAAGCTGTTCTGCGATACGCTTGCTGGTGTTATGGGCCCCGTATAGCGGCAAATACTGCCCAATGGGATCGCGCTTCTCGTCAGAAACGACAAACGCGACCTTTGCCTTGGCAAGCTCCGAGAGCAGATAAGCGCTTATGAACACCTGGTTGGTCTGGAGGACGACCGACGAAATCTCCGAAAGATGGACCTTCGCCGTGTCGTCCTCGCGGCGGACAACCATGTACCCGCCCTTGTACTGCAATTTGCAGGGGTTTGAAATGACAATGTTCCTAAAGCCCGACACGGGTCCTTCTCTCGAACATGCCCGTTACAGACTGGTCAATGATAAAGAACGGGGCCGCTGGTTCGTTGATTAGTTTTGACATATCCGTCACCATAGCGCCCGCTTTTGCAGGCCCGCCAATTCCAGAGAGATCAACGACTCGATCTGCGCCGTTTTCAATACGAATTAGGCCAAATGCAAGCTCACGCTGCTGCAACTCATCGAGCACAGAAACGGAAGACAGCCGAGAGAGCTTAAGCTGCCTGGACAACTTTCCACAAGTTGCATTGGCAGCGTGGTCAATCTTGTGCACCAATCCCTCAAGCAAAGGAAGGACGCTTAGTCTTTCATCCTTTTTAGACATATTTAACAGCAACATCTCATCCTGCGAAAACGCAAGTTGAGAGCCCGATCTGACCTCCTTTGCGCCAGTAATAATCAAACGGTCTCCATCAACCTCAATCAGCTGCTTCTTGTAGATCTTCGGCCTCGTGATACCGACGTACTCCAAACCCTCCTTCTCCGCAAGCTCACGCGCGTACTCGCCGAGTGCCGCCGAGTCGCCCTCGATGCGCGCCGCGAGCCACACGGGAACCTGAGAGAACCGGAATACCGGCTTTCCCTTCTTTTTGGCCTCATAGATAAAGAAGTACGCAAACTGCTGGCTCGAAAAACCACCGTATTGCTTGGCGTCGAGCCCCTGCTTGGTCGACAACTCAAGCTTTGCACCCATCTTGGGATCACGCGGCGAGTAAATCGTTGCCTTCCAGAACGCGCCCGTATCCTCCTGAGGCATCCTCGAGATGTAGCACTGGCGATAGTTAAGCGCACGGCGAATGCTCTCAACCTCCGCTGCTGCATTCCAGCCGTCCGGAAGATACTTTCCCCTATAACGCTTGACCTCGTCGTCCTCGGTCCAGGCATCGTCAAAGACCTCGCCCGTCTCGGGATCAAATCCCGCAGTCATAAAACTATTGACAACGAAACCCGCTGATCCAGGCATGCGGTGGGTTTTCTTAAACAGCTCGGACTGCTCGCGCACGTACTTCTTAATCACGTGCGAGTAGCCAATGGGGTTCTCATACATTCCGGGGTGGCGCATCTGAATAAACAGGCCCAAGCGACATGCCAGATAGGCATCATGCGCATGATGGAAATCATTGGCTTCGCGGCATTTGACCAAGCCGGCTGCCTCACGAAGGTTGTGCGATACGCTCGCCTTAACGGGAACGATCTTCGTTCCCTCGTCGGCATAACGCGCCTCAAGCAACGCCTGCGCCATCTTGACCATCTGGCTCGTCTCCACGAGCTGGCGCGCGACGAAGCCCTTCATGGCATTCTCGTTTATGGAAGACCTCAGCAGGTTGCGATACTTTTTATCGCCAATGAGCTTCGCCTGATGCAGCTGCTTCCACGTTTCGCCCATCTTCCAGCGAATGCTCTTATCAATCAAAAGCTGATCGGTCTTGTGCTGGTTCTCCTCGCGGTACACCAACGCCTTGTTTTCGAGGCTGTCGTCCTTAATATAGGCGCGCGGAATGATATGGTCGACCTCGTACTCACCCGATCCCGCCATAAGCTTATTGAGGTCGATAGCGCGGCCCGAATACAGGCATTTTCCGTTCTGCATCAAATAGAGAGTCAGGCGCTCGTCAAGGTCTACATTGGCTGCCTTGAGCTCCTTGAAATCGTCCATAACAGCCAGGTCGCAGCCCTCGGCCTTAAACGCCTTGAGCGCATCCTCGATGGCGTCCCAGCGCTTCGTGGTCCGCTTGCCCTTTTTCTTTTCGTCCTCGTCGTGAGTCACCTCAACAAAAACGTTGGCCGGCGCGTGCCCCGCAATCTTTGCGATTTCGTCGACAATGCGAATCGCTTGATTCAAGCTGCGACGAATCGCCGGGGATCCGGGAAGCTCATTTACGCCTAGAGACTTCTCGTGTTCGGCATAATATTTGCGATTGTGTTCATCCACTTTTTCCTGGAAGCCCAGCGTGTTGTCGTGGAGAATCTCCATCATCACCATGGTCTCGCCCAAGCGACGCTCGGAGCTGGGGTTTCCTTCTCGCAACACGTCCATGATGCTCATAGAGCGACCAGCTTGCGTATCAATTCTAATACCCGTCAGGAACTTCTCCGACAGACGCCCCCAACCAGTCAGACGCTTTTTGCAGATCTTTTTAATCTGCTCGGCATCGAGCATTCCGTTGCCACTGGGGCCAAACTCATCCTGCAGTTTTTCCTTAAGGATCGAGCGGTCCTCAAACAACGTGTTCCAAAGAATGATCTTCTCGATAACCGGATACTCGGCACGGCTCAACTCGTCCACACCAAAGATGTCTTTGGCAAAGAAGATGTACGAGTCCATCTTCGATTCAAGACCGCTCTCACCCTGGCCGCCGCGGACAACCGGATTTGTCGCGTCGCCCTCTTTTACAAGCCAGTCGGCAATCATCTTGTAGGTAACGCGACGCTTTTTATGGAAAAGCTCATGGACAATACCCTCGCGCTGCGCGGCATCCAGGCGTTGCCAATCGTCACCATCTTCGGACCAGCGAACGCCATTGAGTTCGTTCAGAACGCAGAACTCCTCATAGAGCAAAGACTGCTTGGGAAGCACCTTCTCGCCAGCAAGATAAGTGCAATCACCCGTCATGCGCAGGATAAAATTCTCTGCGCTCTTATTCTTATCGATTACGGTATCCCAGTTCCAAGGCGTGATCGTCGCATCTTCCATGCCGGGCTTACGCTCGGACCATTGGAATCGGTGGTTGCCATGTTTGTCCTGAGCAGCATTTTTAGGCGTCAGCGGTCCCACATAGTACGGGATACGGAACGTGACCAGGCTCTCGATCTTCGCAGCCTCGTCCTTAAGGAACGGATAGAAGCGACCCTGGTTTTTGAGAATGGCCTGCAGCTCCTCAAGATGCAGCTGATAGCAGATGGCACCGTTATCGCTCGTCTTAAGGCGACGTAAAAAGCGTTGTTTGTCGAATGCGTCCATCATGGCGGTATAGCGCTCGTCCGTCTCCGCGCCCGTTCCCGCAAAGAGCTTCTTTACGGATTTAGCGAAGTCATCGTAAGACAGTTTATGCAGGTCATATGCGGTATAGCCCTGTGCCTTAAAGGCATCGTAGTCGCGTGAGGGGTCATCGCTATTCGAATCATGATAGGTTGCGCCGCGGAAGAAAGACTCATATGAGCCGGGAGCATATTCGCGGACCAAAGTCTTGAGCCGATCAAGATCATCCGCGTAACAATTGTACTTTTCGATCATGTTGACCGAGATTGTCCGGCCCTCAGCATAGGACAAAAGCCCCTGCAGCACGTAAGCAGAGTAAACACCGCAAACGGACTCAAGAAGCTCCACGCAGTCATCGGGGCATGCGGCCTGCAGCGCTTCTAGCTTCTCGTCATCCGAAGGCGCGAGCTTAGTTGCCTCGCATTCAAAATCGCCAAACACGTCTTTGAACTCACACTGAAGGCCAACTACAGCGTTCGACAAAGCCTTTGCCAGCTTTTTGTTCGCAGCCGCATCCGCAGTGTCCACTTTTACAAGCGCCTGAATGTCTTTTGCCTTTTGCGAACGAGAAGACCTCTCGTCAGCCAAGATTTTCGCTACAGAGGGTTCATCAAGCTTCGCGAACTCGTATTCTCTCGATTCGCACCATGCCTTCAAAGCACCATTAAGGTTCTTAAGAGCATCCGACGTCTTCGCCGTCTTTGCCGTCAGCTTCTCTCCCTGGCGCAAAAAGTTACCGCGATGCTTAACGATGTTATGGATTGCAAGATAGACCAAACGAAGATCGGCCTGCTCATCGGTGTCCATAAGGTAAGCGCGCAGATGATAGATGGTCGGGAAGCGATCGTAGTAATCGGCCTTGGTGAAGTCCTTGGTAAAAATCGGGTCGCCTTCGATGGTTCGCGACTGATTGAGTCGCATGAAAAAGCCGGGGTCAACCTCACTCATCGCAGGCTCGAACAGCTTTTGCAGCAAGTCGAGGCGCCAACGACGGCGCACGTAACGGCGGCGCTGCCCACGATGAACGCGCGCCTCGGACGCCGGCTGCGCACTATCGAACAAACGGCTACCCCACGTTGGCTGCTTCTTAAAATGCAGAAGCTTGCCCTGGGCATCAGTCACCGCCCAGCCAACGGAGCCGGTTCCCATGTCGAGGCCGATATTGTAGTCGCCAGAGTAGTTTCTTAAATTCATGTCGACCAGCCCTTCCGCGCTATGTTACAGTTGCCTTGTCGATTACCAGTTACATCGACACTGCGAGTCAAAATACGGCTTTGCCAAAAATGCCTTCCTTGGAAGGCGTCCCGTAGGGGACAATTTGACTTGCCAGAGGGGTTCCATTTGGAGCCCCTCTTTTTTTGATACTACTACCGCTTACGGACTTTTTTTAATAGCTATCGGCAAACGTAATGTTGCCCAACGTTTGCGCTGTGAGCATAAGTGTTTAATGGAGCGCCCACGTACCTTGTCGCCGCACAAAAACGGGGCGGCCCGCACCCCTGCGAGCCGCCCCGTGCCCCTGGCTATCACACCGCCATGCCGACCGGCACCGCTCCCCTACTTCCCAAATAGCGCACCCAGTAGGCCGCGGCGTTTGGGCTTCTCCTCTCGGCAGGAACCCTCGGCAGTTGCTGCCACCTGCCGCGGCTGTTCGCCGCCTCCACGGCGTACGATCTGGTATAGGAAGGGCGATTTAACGTATTTGACCTCGATGGGCGTGGCGTGCACGGTGCTTTCGCTCGACAGCATCACGTTGGGGTTGAGCGGCGCCACGATATGCGTCTCGCGCTTGTCGCTAAACACCACCGCGGCTGCACGACCCGTCTGGCCGTTTACGGCAATGCGCACCTGCTCGCCATCGCGGCCATCCGTCGCCGGCCGATCGACAAAGTAGACCGGCACCATCACCAGGCCGTCCTTATGCTTGCGGGCCTTGCGCGCCCAGGTTCGGATGCTCTTTTTATTGAGCCCCAGTACGGCCTCGGCATCGTTGCCCGCAACGTCGAGCGCCAGCTTATCAATGACCACCTGGTCCTTGGTAGACGCATCGACGGAGACAACGCGGAAGTCGCCTTCCTGCATGGCCGGGTCGAACGACCCAACCTTGGCAAAGTCCCATGGCTCCAGAATGCCCATAAGGCGAACGTCCAGGTAGTTTGCCCTGGGATATGCCCAGTCGAGCACCTCGTAGTACACCAGGGTCTCCTTGCTCAGGCCCTTGCCCGGGAAGGACGCCATCATGCGCAGGTCCGCGAGCGCCATGGGGAAGTAGAAGAGCATCATGTCGTTTTGAATCGCGTCTTCCACATCGTGACCGGCAAAGGCGTCTGGATATCGGCGCACCAGCTCAAGCGCATTGGCGCGCGCCTGCTGCGGCGTTATCTCGCAGGGAATACCCTGCTCGGGCACATATTCCGCACCAACGCCCATGGTCAGGCGCTTGCTAAACGTCCCCGGCTTGAGCAGGTCGGCGACACCGATCTTATTGCCGCAGGACGGGCACTCAAACACGCGCTGGGTCGACTCGCCCTCAAAGGACGCTCCGCAGAAGGGACAGGGGATGCTCACGTGCGTGGCCTCTTGGAACTCCTGGGCCGTGCCGCGGTCTTCCCACAGCAGATGCTCCAGAACCGACTGATTGCGCCAGTGCTCATTAAAGAAATACCAGTCGGGGTCCACCGGGCGCTCGAGCTGCGACACATGCGTGAGCTTAAGCAGCCCATCGACAACCGTCAGTGGCGTATGGCGAATGCCCAGGGCGCTCTTGGGCTCCCCCGCATCGGCCTGCCACGGAACGACCGTGCCGCAATAGGCGCACTCAAAGCTGCGTTTAGCCTGGTGTGAGTACATAGGGCCGCCGCAGTTTTGGCATTTAATGGCAAACATCTCGTCCATGAATACGTCCTCCTTTGCACTGGGGCTGTCGACATTAAGTATGTCGGGCAGGTAAGCACGTGCCCATACCCATGTGGCCCAAAATCGAGCACCCAGGCAGACGAGAAGGCTCGCTCGTTAGCACCGGCAGACTATTGCTGCATTTTCTGAGCATCGGTGCACGGCGCCCCCGCGCGAGCTACACTATCCCCTTAAACATGATTGTGAGGACGACCGCTATGCTATTTGTAAATCGGCTGGTACATACGCTTGTTCCCGGCAGCGAGGGCGAGCCGGTCGATACCTCCCGCCGCACCAACGCGGGCTTCGCCGCAAGCCTCATCTGCATTGGCCTCAACATCACCTTGTGCCTGGCCAAGGGCATCGCGGGCCTGCTCGCTGGCTCCGTCTCCCTCATCGCCGACGCTTTCAACAACCTCTCCGATGCCTCGAGCAACATCGTGAGCCTGCTCGGGTTCCGCCTCGCCAGCCGCCCGGCAGACGAAGGCCACCCCTATGGCCACGGCCGCTACGAGTACCTCGCCGGCTTGTTTGTCGCCGTCCTGGTTTGCGCCGTCGGCATCAACCTGATCCTCGAGTCGGTCACTAAGATCATCAAGCCCTCCCCCACCGCCTACACGCTGGTCTCCCTAGCCGCTCTCGTCTTGTCCATGCTCGTCAAATTCTGGATGGCCGCATTCAACCGCGCGCTGGGCAACCGTATCGATTCCGAAACACTCATCGCCACGGCACAGGACTCCAAAAACGACGTCATCACCTCGGGCTCGGTCTTGGTGGCGGCGCTTATTTCGCAGACGACAGGCTTTGACCTCGACGGCTGGGCAGGCCTGGGTGTGGGCATCTTCATCTGCATCAGCGGCATGGGCCTAGTGCGCGACGCCATCAGCCCGTTGCTGGGGCAAGCGCCCGACCCCAAGCTCGTCCAGGCAATCCGCGACAAGATCATGTCCTATCCACAGGTCTTGGGCACACACGACCTCATGGTGCACGACTACGGCCCCGGTCGTCAGTTTGCAAGCGCCCACGTGGAGATGCCCGGCGAGGGCGACGCGTTTGAGCACCACGAGATCCTGGACACCATCGAGCACGACATCAAGCGCCAGATGGGCATCGATATCACGCTGCACTGCGACCCCATCGCCACCACCGGCGACGATCTGCGCGGCTGGGTCAAGCGCGGCGTCATGCAGATTGATCCCGCGCTCTCCATCCACGACCTGCACGAA
>CAUGNZ010000026.1 GCA_959601045.1 uncultured Collinsella sp. | reverse complement strand
GAATATCGGCTTTATCTTTCAGGCGTTTAACCTTATCCCTGAGTTGACGGTGGGATGTCCCATTAAGCTTGCGGGCAAATGCCCGTTTGCGCCGGCTGTCTCTGGCAGCGGATTCGTGCGTGAACCGAAATTATTATGGCGGGGACCCCGGCGTCGGTCAACGGACACGAGGATTCGTACACAAACCCTGCATACGCTCCGACCGGGAGGGGCAGGGTTGAGATTTTCGCTCGGTCAAGTCCTGGCTCGCACGAAGGCCACATTAAGTGGCCTTCGGCTCGTGCGGAATCTACGAAAATCTCAACCCGGCCCCTCGGACCGGAGCTGCGGTAACTTTGCTGCGAATCCTCGCGCCCGTTGAGCGACGCGCCCCACGCATAACCCTTATGTCGGTGGGCTGATGGTTTGGATCTCGTTGGGCTACAAGGTTGAAACGAAGGTGGACAGGCGATTTAGGCCTTCGTCCAGGTCTTTATCGGAAACGCAGTAGCTTAGGCGGATGTGGCCTTCGGTGCCGAAGCAGTCGCCCGGGACTAGGGCTACGTTTGCCTCTTTGATGGCTTTGATGCAGAAGTCTTCGCTTGTCAGGCCGTACTGTTTAATGCTGGGGAAGGCGTAGAAGGCGCCGGCTGGTTCCACTACGTCGAGATCCATGGCGTCTAAGGCTGCGAGTACGCGCTCGCGGCGGGCTCGGTAGACTTTGAGCATGGGGGTTGGGTCGACGGTCAGGGCTCGGGTTGCGGCGTCCATTTCGAAGGAGACGGCACTCGATACTAAGTATTGGTGAGCCTTTGCGATCTCGGCGATGACGGGGGCTGCGGCTGCGAGCCAACCCAAGCGCCAGCCGGTCATGGCCCAGGGCTTGGAGAAGCTCTCGATGACTACCGTCTGCTCGCGCAGTTCTGGGTGTCGCTGGGCAAAGCGCTCGTAGCCGTCCGCGTAGACCAAGCGGTTGTATACGTCGTCGCAGACTACGTAGATGCCCGCCTGCTCTGCCACGCGCGCCACGACGTCGAGCGATGCCGCGTTGAGAATGCAGCCCGTGGGATTGTTGGGCGAGCAGATAACGACGGCCTTGGTCGCCGGGGTCACACAGGCGCGAAGCGCATCCTCGTCAATCTGAAATTGCGCAGGCTCCGTATCCAAAAAGACCGCTTTGGCGTGATTGGCCACGACGATGCTCTCGTACAGGCCAAAGGCGGGCGTGGGGATAATGACCTCGTCGCCGGGGTTGAGCATAGCCATAAATGTTGCCGACAGGGCCTCGGTCGCGCCGTCGGTCAGGATGACCTCATCGGCGGAAAACGCCAGACCCGCGTCACCCATATATTCGGACAGTGCCTCGCGCAGGGCGGGGCGACCGTTGTTGGGCGGATAGTGCGTGTCGCCGCGGTCCAACGAAGCAGTCACCTCGGCGCTAACCACATCGGGCGTGGGAAAATCGGGCTCACCGAGCGCAAGCGCAATGCATCCCGGATGCTGCGCGGCGAGTGCGTTAATCCGACGGATGCCGGAGGGCTTGAGCGTGGCAAGCGAGGTGTTCATGGGCAGACGCATGACGTTCCTTTCGTAAGGGTTGCACTAGGATAGCGCGGCGGGACGCCGCCGGACGGTGTAACCTAAACGGAAACCAACCGGAAAGGAGGCGGCATGGAGACGACCGCACGCGGCGATGTACCAAAAACGCTGCAAACCATTGCGTATATCAGTATTCCCAAGAGCGCCGATCTTGAGTTTTTGCTCTGGGACCTGCAGGATGCCATCGCCGCCTATGCACAGCTTTCCGGCACTGCACTCCCCCGCCCAGTCGACTTGAAGGCAAATGACGCCGGCAGCGTTGCCGATGGCATCGTGCTGGCCATTGAAGATATGGCTGACGATGAGACGTTGACAGCCATCGAGCAGGCGCTTGAGCGCTTTGGCAGTACGGGAACGCGTGTCTACGCCGTGATTCGAGCCGCACAACAGGGCGCTGAGCAGGCGCGTGGGACCGCCGTTCGCTTGCACAAGGCATGTGAGCGCCATGACCAATTGTGGTGTGGCGGCGTTGCCATCTGCGCCGGCAGCGGCATCGCAGCGCTTCGCCATTCCCCACGCATGGGCCTCTTACGCCGACCATTTTCGGAAGCGATGGATAAGCTTGTGGGCGCTGTACGCATGGGCTGCTCCGTCGAGCATGCACAGCGACTTGGCGGCGGCAATGCCGCCAACGTCGACGCCGACGGCATGGTTTGCGCCGAGCCAGCCGTGCCCGCGCCGATCTGGCGAGGCATTCTGAAACGTCTGGGCGCCCACGCTCAAACAAAAATCTAAATTAAATAACAGCCCAGTCAACGGCTTCGTGCCAACGCTCAACAAGACGTTCCAGGCGCCAGGCGGCATTGGCAGGACTTGTCGAGGGCAGGACGATGGCGGGCAGCCCCGTCCGATCTTGCAAGTAGCGTTTGTAGAGTCGCCCTGCCGTACCGCCGTTACAGACAACGACCTCGATCGGCGCGGCATCGGTAATGCACTCGATATGTGCCGGCACAACGTTGCGAATGCTCGCGTCGCTCGAGCCCTTAATGTCGCAGCTCTCAATCACATCCCACAGGGCCACGCCACCGTTCAACAGCATGGATCGCTTGGCGGCAATGGAGGCATCGAGCATCGCGGGCTCACCGCTTGCCAAAGGATCGCCCTCGTTGGGCGGCACGGGCACGCCAAGGCACGCGGCCATCACACGCCAAAAGCGGTTCTGCGGATTGCCATAGTAGAAGGCATTGGCACGCGAGAGCACCGAGGGAAACGACCCCAGCACCAAAACGCGCGAGTGCTCGTCAAACACGGGTTCAAACCCATGCTCAATATGTTGATAGCCCTCGTCCGGCGCGGCCACGAGCTAGGCCCTCAGCAGATAGCGCACCTCATAGGGCGCAAGCTCAAGGGTACCCGTCAGCTCGACCGTGGGCGCATCGTCGGCAAGCAGGTCGACGAAGGAGCCGTTGAGCTCGCCGGCGCCAAAGGCATACGTCTCGTCCACAGCGTTCACCGCCACGAGCACCGTCGCGCCGTCACAGGCGCGCTCGAACAGCAGCTGCTTGTTCTGGATCACCACGTTGCGATAGGCACCGTAGTTGAGAGCACGGGCCGCCGCGTCGTCGGCCGAGCGCAGGTGCGTGAGCTGCGTGATGAACGCCGTCAGCTCGTTGGGCGCAGGCTCATCGAGCGCAGGGCGCAGCGCCCAGTCGCCATCGGGGCCGCCCTTTTCGCCGGCAATCCCCCACTCGCTGCCGTAGTAGACGCACGGAATGCCCGGCATTCCAAAGAGCATGCCGTAGGCGGGGCGCAGGCAGGACTTGTCCGTCAGGATGCTCGCCAGGCGCGGCACATCGTGGTTGTCGACAAACGACAACAGGTGCTTGCCGCGGTAGATGCACCACGGATCGCCGCCAAACTGGCGGTGCAGCGAATGGGCGATCTCGAACATGTTGACCGAGTTAAAGCTGGAGTACAGGCCCTTGTAGCACTCGTAGTTGGTGCAGGAGTCGAGCATCTCGTCGTTGACGATCTGGTTGTAGTCGCCGTGAAGCGTCTCACCAATCAGTACAAAGTCGGGCTTGAGCTCACGGGTAAAAGTATGCAGGCGGCGCATAAAGTCGCGGTCGAGCATATAGGCGACGTCCAGTCGCAGACCGTCGACGCCAAAGACCTCGACCCAGTGACGCACAGACTCAAGCAGGTAATCGGCCACAGCGGGGTTTTGCAGATTGAGCTTCACAAGCTCAAAATGGCCCTCCCAGCCCTCGTACCAAAAGCCGTCGCCATAGCACGAGTCGCCATCAAAGCTGATGTGGAACCAATCCTTGTAAGGCGAGTCCCACTTGTGCTCCTGCACATCGCGGAAGGCCCAAAAGCCACGACCGACGTGGTTGAAGACGGCGTCGAGCACCACGCGGATGCCGTGGGCATGCAGCGTGTCGCATACGGCGGCAAAGTCGGCATCCCCGCCCAAGCGACGGTCGATATGGCGCAGGCTGCGCGTGTCGTAACCGTGGCTATCAGATTCGAGCGGCGGGTTGATGAGCACAGCACCAACGCCGAGTTCCTGCAGGTAGTCGGCCCATTGGGCGATCTTCATGATGGGCGCATCGGGGTTTGGCGCGGCGTTGACAGCCTGGGCGAGCTCATCCTCGGCAACGGGCGCGGCGTTTTCGCGCGGAGCTCCGCAAAAGCCCAGCGGATAGATCTGATAGAACGTCGTCTCGTATGCCCACATAGCAACCTCCCGGTAAGCTCAACACAACGACATCCATTGTATGCCCAGCAGGGTGGCTAATTTGCGATGAGAGACGTGGCTAGGCGACGGGCTTGGCGCGGCGGATGGCTGGGAACAGTATGGTGATGGCGAGGATGACGCCCACGACGGTAATCGCCCCGCCCACGAAGCCGATCCAGGCGATACCGGGACCCGAAACCACGGCGCCGCCGATCGCGGTACCCGTGCCGATACCGAGGTTGAACAGGCCCGAGAAAATCGACATGGCGACGGCCGACGAGTCCGCTGGCGTGTACTTGATGAGCTCGGCCTGAAACGCCACGTTAAAGGCCGTGGCGCAGCAACCCCACAGTGCGCAGACGGCAAGCACCAACACGAGCGCCGAGGCTGCGGGGGCCATAAGCAGCAGAGCCACCGGCACGCCGGAGAGCGTGATAGCCAAGAACGGGAAGCGATGCCCATCGAACAGGCGGCCAAACAGCCAGCTTCCGAGCAGACCAGAACAGCCAAACGCCGTCAGCGTCATGGTGATGGCACCCGCATCGACGTGCGCGACCTGCGCCAGGAAGGGCTCGATATAGCTGTAGCTTGCGTAATAGCCGGTCGCCATAAAGACCGTGACCGCGTAGAGCGCGATCAGGAACGGGTTCTTGAGCAGCTCGGGCAGCTGCTTAACGGTAAAGCGCTCACCCGCCGGCATGGCCGGGAACACCGCTGCCTGGTACACCACCGCGGCGGCAGAGAAGACCCCGACCACGGCAAACGTCATGCGCCAGCCCACGGCCAGGCCGATGGCACGACCGAGGGGCAGGCCGAAAATCTGCGCGATAGACGAGCCCGTGGCGATCATGCTGATGGCGAGCGCCCCGTGGCGGGCGTCAACCAGGCGCGAGGCCATAATCGAGGCGACCGACCAGAACACGGCATGTGCGCAAGCGACCACCAGGCGCGCACAGACCAGGATGGGATATGTCGGTGCCACAGCGGACAGGAACTGACCCAGAGAAAACACGGCGAGCACGCCGAGCAGCATCCACTTGAACTCAAAGCGCGAGGCAAACACCATGAGTGGCAGCGACAGCAGCATGACGCCCCAAGCATAGACCGAGATCATGATGCCTGCCTGGGCCTCGGTGAGCGAGAACGATGCGGCGATATCAGTCAGAAGGCCGATGGGCATAAACTCCGACGTGTTGAACACGAACGCGCAGCAGGCGAGCCCGATAAGCGGGAGCCACTGACTGAGTGCGATACCACCTTGCTTTGTTTGAGCCATATAGGAAAACCTCTCCGATCATCTAGAGCGGTGGGCGATTATAGCAATGAGAAGTCTATAAAATGAGCAACAAAAGAATTCTTGGAAAACGATCGTTAACAGATGGCGCGCCAATTCTGCTTAGAAAGCAAGGTACGCAGAAACTCAATGTCGAAAACGCGGCTTCATCTTCGGGCTATCGCGCCTGCTCGGATACGCACAAGGACACCCCCATGAGCACGTCAATTTCGAGCCAACTCGCAACCGCACAATGAACTAGCAAAAGCAGCATATAAGCAAACGCCCCATAATAAAGTCCCTCATGTACAAGCGCCGTCACTGAAAGTGCCGACGGCAGCGCCGCACTCGAAACTACCCATCCAACAAGAACCTGGATAGCGCAACTTGCAACCAGGTTCCATGCCACCAGCAGCGTTGCGGGACGCGCGATTTCCCTGCAGGAGGAACGAAGCACCGTGACCGAACGCATGATGTAGCGTGGTGCAAACCGAATGCCTCGTAGTCCCCTCTGCTCCACGTCCGCATCTTCAATTAACACGAATACGAACGACGCGGAAAGAAGCGTCACGATTACTGCCACCACAAGCGAGCACAACACCCCGAGCTGGCTGCTCGCAAGCGAGGCAAAGACTACAATTGCCGATAAAATCAAGTGAACCAAATAAATTAGCAGCGCCCCAGAAATCTGGAGGGGAACCGTCGAGGCCAAGAGATAAACCGGAGGGGTTCGAGCAGGTTGCACCGTCTCTTTGGACCGGTCGACGGCAAATAATGAAAAAGCCACATTCGATAGAAGCAGGTTTAAAAAGGCCGCGACCACAGTGCAAATAAGCGTAATGGACGGATTGATATAGGCGAGCTCAGTTGCAACGTTTGATACACCAATTTGAAGCGCGCTCATAACAAACAAGGGGATATATAACGCCATCGTGCAGCCACTCCGGCATCCCTTCGCCCGATCGCCCGATTCCAGAAAGACATTGAAGTTCTCTCGCAAGTTCACTCTATACCCGTTTTCTTACTAGGCAGGGCGAACGAGCGCCAATATAAACGCCGGTCCGCCCATCCATGATTTCTAGTTTTAACGTCCAGACTAGTCTGTCCAGCCGTCGATGTAGTCGCGGTTAAGCTCAAAGTACTGCGCGGCGATGTCTTTCGCCAAGGAGTACGAATTAACGAGCGGGTGCATCGCGAGGCTCTCGACAATGTCGCGCTTCGATCGGTTAACGATGCCACGCGCCACGGTGCGCTCGTAGTACTTGACGCGACGAATCAATTCGAGGTTTCCCGCGGGCACAGAATCGGCTTCGACGCGATGCGGTACACAGCCATCGGTGGAGATATCGCACGTTGACTCGATGACATCTGTATCGAGAAGGCCGGGGATGGCGCCATTGTTGGGGGTGCACAGGATCATCTGCTGCGTCTTGCCAGAGCGAGCAATATCCATGAAACGGAGCGCAACACCTGCGTATCCGCCAGCATCTTTGCCGTACACGTCAAACGTCCACGGCTTGTCGCGGTGAATACCTGTCTCGGCCGCCATGTAGTTGTTTTCGCGCATTCCGTACCACTTCTCAAAGCACGCGAGGCCCTTTTCGAAGTCGTTCTCAATATCGATAGATGCAAGCTCGCTCGTCATTTCTCGATTAATTTCTTCGATTAGTTCGCCGCGCGTCTGGGGCGAAGAGAGAACGTTGGCAACGGCGCGCTCGCGATAGTAGAAATAGTATAGGTACTCATTTGGCACGCATCCGCGATTTAGAACGAGATCCTTCTCGAAGAACCTAAGATCCGTATGAGCATATGCCCCGTCGTCGTGGATCAAGTCGGGCATGATGTCCTCGCCGTCAACCGTCACATTGCGGAAGAACGAGAGGTGGTTGAGTCCATAGCACTCGCCCTGAACCGATGCGGGATCAACGCCTTTATACTCGGCAAACTGATGCAACATGCCCGAGGGGGCATCGCAAATGCCATAAGTAAAATCGTAGCCCATATCGCGTAAGGCCTGAGATACGACGCCAGCGGGATTAGTAAAGTTAAACACCTTGACGCCCGGCTTTGCGTACTTCTTGATTAACTCGCAATACGAAGCAAGCGCAGGGACGGAGCGCATGGCAAAAGACACGCCGGCTGCGCCAGTCGTCTCCTGGCCAAGAACCCCATGTGAAAGAGCAATGCGCTCATCGCGAACGCGCATATGGTCCCCACCGACGCGAATCGTCGTGATCACGTAATCGGCGTCCTTAACGGCCTCGACTGCATCGCCCGTCAGTGAAAAATTAAGCGTGGGGCAAAGCATGCCCGAGACATGGGCGGCAAGGCCACCGTAGATGCGCAGCTTCTCGGGATCATTGTCCATAAACACAAGTTCATCGATTCCAAGCGATGACGCCTGCTGGGCTATGCTCTTTGCCAAAAACATGGAGCGGACGCCACCGCCCCCTATGACCGTAAGTTTCATATCGAAACCCCCAATTAGCACATTCAATATTGCATGGTTCGCCTGTGTATGGATATTGTATCCAGCATGGAGGGCCGCTTCCCGCCCCGGCTGCAAGGCAGGAAAGGAATTCCCCAAGGAGTTATTATTTACGCAACGGAAGCGGCCGCACACGTCCGGCGGGAAGGGAGCACCGATGGTTGATAAAAAGCAGATTTCCAAGCTCTACTCAGCCGCAAAGCTATCCGAAACCGAGCAAAGCGTACTCGAATACCTACTCAACAATATCGACACCCTCGATGATATTGGCATAAAACCCGTCGCCATGGCATGCTTTACCAGCATGACGACAGTCATCAGGCTTTCGAAAAAGCTCGGCTACCGTGGCTACCGCGAAATGATGTACGATCTCAAGCACCTTCAGCATGTCTCCCGCGAAATGAATCAATCACTCAAAGACAGTAGCGTCCACTTCGTATGCCACACCGGAGATGTAGACGTATTCATCGCCGCCCTGCATCGCAACAGAATGATCGGAGTAAACGGAGAGGGCTTCTCACGCATCGTCGCGCAGTACATGGCGACCAAGCTCGTTGGACTTGGCTTTTTGGCCGTTATACAGGACTTCCTAGAAACCGATCAGTTTGTCGAATCCAACCGAAATACGCTCAGCTGCATGATGCTCATATCCAAATCGGGCCAGACAGAAGCCATCCTGGAAACCGCAAGGGCATGCCACGACGCGGGCATTACGACCCTCGCGTTTACCGGCAACGAAGACAGCGAGCTCGCCAAGACGGCAGACGCGATCTTTACGATACATGACGATCACCCAATGGATCTTAAGAACGTTAAGCCTAACTGCTTTACCGGAAGTTGTATTCTCGCATTCGAAGAACTATTGAGTATCTGCCTTGACAATCTAAAACAAGAAGGCTTGGCTCCCTAAATCATGCGATAGGAAGCCAAGCCCTGGAATTGCGCTATGCAATTGAAAGCCACTTGCGCGTTTTACTCGTCACCGAGAACTTCGTGCACCTCAGAAGCGACTTCGCCGACACGAGGACCGTAAATGACCTGGATTGCCTTGTCGCTCAGGCGGATAACGCCCATAGCTTCAAGATTCTTGGTGAACACCTCGTCGTCTGCAACCTTAGAACCATCCTTGACAATCACGCGAAGACGTGAGATGCAGTTGTCAAGATCATCAATGTTGTCGGCTCCACCAAGCGCTTCGACAATGCCAACAGCAAGCGCGCTGTCCTTGGTCGCACGGCCCTGGACTGCCTTCTCGGGAGTGCTATCAGACTCGCCCTTTGCCTCAGCGGCCTTTGCCTCGAACTCGGCTCTGCTGTTGATCAACTCAATATCGTCACCATCGTCTCGACCGGGCGTCTTGATATCGAACTTAGTAATAAAGAACCGGAAGAGGAAGAAAGCTGCCAGGAAAAAGGCGGGGAGCAGAATAAGGTACGGAAGCAGATTAAGCTTCTCGGGGCGGAATAAGAATGGGATCAGATCCTTGATATTTCCCTGGTACACCGAAACGCCCATTGCCTCCGAGAGAACTTCACCCAGTCCGGAAAGCGGAGCGTAAACGCCAAAGTAGAGCCAGGGGGCGGCAAACAGGAACGTAAAGAGAATAGGCTCCGTAACGCCAAAGAAAACAGTCGAAATCACTGTGGGGATTAAAAGACCAGCAACCTTCTTGCGGTTCTGGGGCTTGGCACAAGACCACATAGCAAGGGCGATGCCCGGGAACAACGCGTAATCGTTAATGCCATAGCCAGCCATGAAGGCCCTAACCAAGAGCTTGTCGCTACTGGGAGAAGCGAGCTGTGCAAGCTGAATAGCGCTATTGCCCACCACGCGCGTTCCGTCGACGACCATGGAGCCGCCAAGCTCAGTCCAATACATGGGCGTCTCGAGCAGCGGATGCAAGCCAAACGGCACAAGGCTCTCGAGCACCCAGCGATAGACAAACGTACCGACCAGACCGGAGCCTTTCACGAACGTCGCAATACCCGAGAAGCATCCACCGATGACGGGCCAAACGAAGTACATGATGCCGCCCAGGACGCCACCGGCGACCAGCGATACAATGGGAACCGTTCGACTGCCCGCAAAAAACGCCAGCGCCGTTGGAAGCTTGGTCTTGTAAAAACGGCCGGTGATCCAGGCGACCAGGCAGCCCACGATAATGCCGCCAAAGACACCAGAGCTGTAGCCAAAAAAGCCGAGCGAGGTAGTGTAGAGTGCGGACTGCTCACTCGCCTGAATGGACGTAAGGCCGACCTTCTGAAGAGCTTCCACCGTTGTATTGTCGGCAGCCAAGCCAGCTGCTCCAAGCAGAATCTCAACCGTCTTGAGCATGGTGAGATAGCAGACAAGGGCAGAAAAGGCAGCCCAGCCCTTCTCTTTGCGAGACAAGGAGAAGGCGCAGCCGACGGCAAACAAAACACCGAGGTTTCCAATGATTACCTCGCCGAGACCCTTAAATACCGAGAAGAACGTAAAGAGCGGCGAAGCGGCATACCAGTCCCAATTAACGCCAAGGGACACAAGGGTCAGTTCGGTCGTAAAAACGCTACCGATACCCAAAAAGAGACCGGAAATGGCAATGAGCGTAATCGGAACGAGCATTGCCTTTCCGAACGATTGGAATTTTTCTTTCATCAATTCCCTCCTCAATGAGCCTCTACAAACGACTATTGCACCCCACGTCCCCACACAGGCGAAACGGAAGACATGTTCGGCAATAGACACAAAGTGATTGTAGAAAGGGGCACACAAAATGCGCATCGGCATCGCGTAATGCGGTTAAATCGACCGACGATTGCAAGTATTTACGAATCCGTAAACGGCAGCAAATAGGCAGCGAACGGCAACCTGCAGCGTAGGACAGTCCCCGCAGGCCGACAATTACCGGTATTTTGGCTCATATTTATTGAATTGTTGCTCGCCCAAAAGCGCGGAGCATCAACGCGCCCCTAAGCCAACCCCAGCAATATGCCCGCCGAATGCACGACAAACGCCACGATCCAGGCGACCGTCACCTGAAACGCGAACACGGCAACGGCATAGCGCGCGCCCAACTCGCTCTTGACGGCGCCGATGGACGCCACGCAAGGCGGGTACAGCAGCGTAAAGACCAAGAACACGTAGGCGGTAAACGGCGAAAACATGGCTGACAGTGCCGCGGGAGAGGTTGCGCCCAAAAGCACCGTGAGCGTCGAGATGACGCTCTCTTTGGCAATAAGTCCCGTGACGAGCGCCGTGGATGCACGCCAGTCGCCAAAACCGAGCGGGGCCAACACCGGCGCGATGATGCTACCCAGACCGGCAAGCAAGCTTTGCGACTGATCGGCGACCACATTAAAGCGAATGTCGAACGTCTGAAGGAACCAGATGACCACGGTAGCGGCAAAGATGATGGTGAAGGCCTTGGTGATAAAGTCCTTTGCCTTATCCCATGCCAGCATCACCGTCGTCTTGACGCTCGGCAGGCGGTAGTTGGGAAGCTCCATGATAAACGGTACCGGGTCGCCCTTAAATGCCGTGCGATTGAGCACCAAAGCCGCGATGCAACCGACCGCGATGCCGATCAGATAGAGCGAGACCATGGCGGGTACCGTCGCCTGCGGGAAAAACGCCCCGCACAGCAGACCGTAGACCGGCAACTTGGCCGAGCAGCTCATGAACGGCGTGAGCATGACCGTCATCTTGCGGTCGTGCTCGGATGGGAGCGTACGGGTCGACATGATAGCCGGCACGGTGCAGCCAAAACCAACGAGCATGGGCACGAAGCTGCGGCCCGACAGACCAAAGCGGCGCAGCACCTTATCCATGACAAAGGCCACACGCGCCATGTAGCCGGAGTCTTCCAGAATGGAGAGGAACAAGAAGAGCACGACGATGATCGGCAGGAAGGCCAGCACGCTGCCCACGCCCGTAAGCACGCCGTCGACAGCCAGCGAGCGCACCACATCGTTGGTGCCGAACGCTTTGAGACCCGCATCGGCCGAGGCGATGATGGCAGCGATGCCGTCCTCCATGAGTCCCTGCAACGCCGCGCCGATCACGCCAAACGTCAGCCAAAAAACGAGGCCCATGATCACCAGGAACGCCGGGATGGCCGTATAGCGACCCGTCAGGATGCGGTCGATCTTGACGGAGCGCACGTGCTCGCGGCTCTCGTGCGGCTTGACGACGCAACGCCCGCACACGTCGCCGATAAAGCTAAAGCGCATATCGGCCAGCGCGGACAGGCGATCGGTGCCGGCCTCGCCCTCCATCTGGGTAATGATGTGCTCGATGGCGTCGAGTTCGTTGCGATCCAGGTGAAGTGCCTCGGTTACCAGCTCGTCGCCCTCAACCAGCTTGGTCGCCGCAAAACGCACCGGAATATGCGCCGTCGCGGCATGGTCCTCGATAAGGTTCGCGATGCCGTGGATGCAGCGATGCAGCGCGCCGCCGTCCGGGCCATCGGGCGCGCAGAAGTCCAGGCGACCGGGGCGCTCGCGGAACCGCGCCACGTGCAAGGCATGATCAACCAACTCGCCGATGCCCTCGTTGCGGGCAGCGCTAATGGGGACAACAGGCACGCCCAACAGGCTCTCGAGCAGGTTGACGTCCACGGCGCCGCCGTTGGCCGTCACCTCGTCCATCATGTTGAGCGCGATGACCATGGGGCGATCGAGCTCCATAAGCTGCAGCGTCAGGTACAAATTGCGCTCGATGTTGGTAGCGTCGATGATGTCGATGATGGCGTCGGGATGCTCATCCAGGATAAATTGACGGCTGACGACTTCCTCGCCCGTGTATGGCGACAGCGAATAAATACCAGGTAGGTCGGTGACGCTCGCCTCGGGGTGGTTACGGATGGCGCCGTCTTTGCGGTCGACCGTCACGCCGGGAAAGTTGCCGACGTGCTGGTTGGAACCCGTCAGCTGGTTGAACAGCGTGGTCTTACCGCAGTTTTGGTTGCCGGCGAGGGCAAAATGCAGCGGTGCGCCCTCGGGCACAGCCGTCTTTGCCGCACGGGGCGAATACGTCCCCTCGCCGAGTGCCGGGTGCTCCGTCGTACCGATTGCGGCGTTAACGCGCGGGCCGGTATCGGTGTCGTGCACGCCCACGAGCTCGATGCGCGCGGCATCGTCTTTGCGCAGCGTGAGCTCGTAGCCACGCAAGCGAATCTCGAGCGGGTCGCCCATGGGGGCGTACTTCATCATGGTGACTTCGGTGCCCGGCGTTAGGCCCATGTCCAAAATATGCTGTCGGAGTGCCTGATCGTCCGATGCCACCGATGCGACAACGGCGTCCTTTCCAATCTCGAGTGTATCGAGCTTCACGTCCGTGTTCCTCCCCCGGCGCCCACAGGGCGTTGTATTTATGTTCACCATGGCTAACCGTTTGCCATGGCTAACCAATTTTAACCATGCATGATAGCGCGAACATGCAACGATGTTCAATCAACAGATCGGTGCAGGGGGGATTCTGGGCCATTGCTTCCCAGACGGGCCTGCTGCGGAAACCGAATCCCACTCCGGAACACCTAAACGGGATGGGCTTTCCGGTTGAGGCATCTAGCGGAAACTGCAGCCCGGAATCGGCGCTCAGACTGGGATGCAATTTCCCAATGGAGCCCTCGGGGAAACTGCGGCCCGGAATCTGCTCTCGAAACGGGACGCGGTTTCCCCGAGGACCGAAGCAGCCGCCCGCCCCTCGACAAAATGATCCGTTCCCTCCGTCGCATGCGGAACATCCAAGGAGTGTCCCAGGGTGCCGGCACAATAGGAACGTCCCCAGCTGCCGGCAGCATTTCGCCGCAACAACAAAAGCCCGCGCTGGCAACAAATGTCACCTGCGCGGGCTTGGTGGGCGCTCACAAAGGCACGTTACAGAGGCCCACGTCAGTTATGGATTACCGAACGGCACCGGCACGCGATGCCTCCGTCGGCTTACCAAGCGATGAAGCTTGCCGCAGTCTTAGACTATCGGCGCAATGCCGGCAAAGTGCAGATACAGCGAAATGATTGCCACGACAATGACCACCGCTGCGATCAGCTTGTCGTGCAGATGCGGAAGCACCGGTTTACCGCGGCCTCGCTCGCCCAGCATATAAACGGGAATGGCCGGAGCAAAAAGAATCGTCGTGATCATAACGCCCTGAAGACCCGTCGACCACACCAGGAACAATGTGTAGATGAAGCCGAGCGTACCGAAGAAGCGGGCTTTGCCGACGCTGGGCGCATGCGGCCCGTCCAGATGCTCGTTCTTCCAGCCAATCACCATGTAATAGGCAGCCGAGCAGACATACGGAACCAGAATCGTGTTGACTGCGCAGCTATAGAAGAACTGGTAGGTGCTCGCCGCCACATACGACACGATCAAGAAGAGCTGCGTAATGCCGGAGCTCACGAGAACCGTTACCACCGGGGCGTCGTGCTTGTTCGTCTTGGCAAACGCCAGCGGGAAGGATCCCTGGCGCGCCGCCTCGAACGGCGTCTCGGACGCAATGATGACATAGCCCAGCAGCGCGCCGACCAACGAAAGGATAACGCCAAGGTTTACGATGGCAGCACCAACCGGACCGATTGCGCACTCGAGAATTCCCGCCATGGAGGGCGTTGCAAGCTGTGCCATCTCCTCTCGCGGCATAATGCCGAGCGACAGCATAGAAATAATCAAATACAGGACAAAGACCGCCGCAAATCCGAGCGCCGTCGAGCGACCGACGTCACGCACGTACTTTGCGCGGCCCGAGATGACAACGGCGCCCTCGATGCCCGTGAAGACCCAGACAAGGGCAATCATGGTCGAGACAACCTGCTCGCCAAAGCCAGGACCAGCCGGCTCTCCCCAGAAGTTGTCCATAAAGATATCGACGTTGAACTTGCCCAGGAGCACAATGCTCAGCACAAAGAGTCCCAGCGGCACCAGCTTCGCCAAGGTGACAATCGTGTTAATGCCCGCAGCCTCCTTAACGCCACGAAGCACAAGGGCGGTAAGGAACCACAAAAACACGCTGGCGCAGACGATAGAAAGCAGGTTGTTGCCCGCGCCAAACGCAGGGAAGAAATAGCCCAGCGCGCTAAACAGCAAAAGTGCAAAGCTCACGTTGGAAAGGCATGCGCTGATCCAGTAGCCCCAGGCGGAGTTGAATCCAATGTAATCGCCAAAACCGGCCGCAGCGTATGCATAGATGCCACCGGTCAGGTCGGGACGGGCTTGAGACAAACCGTTGAACACCATCATCAACGCAAAGACGCCAATAAAGCAAATTCCCCACGAGACGATAACCGCACCGGTATTGGCTCCGCCTGCCGCCATATCGCCGGCAAGAGAAAAGATACCGCCGCAGATGCTCGCAGTGATGACCATCATGGTCAGACGGAAGAGATCCAGACCATTGGGGTCGATAATCTCGTCGTTAGAAGTTTTAGAGGCCATTGTATGTGCACCCCCTTCATCATGTGATCGAACGAAAGATGGCCCGGACGTCCCGAATCGGGTGCCGGGCCATCGGTCAAGCGATCATCAGACTGTTACAGCTATCGCGTTAGAAGCGCAGCGACAGGCAAGAAAGGCCGCCGTCGACCTTGCGATACTCGGAGGTGTCGACGACGAGTGTCTTGTAGCCCAGATCCTGCACGGCCTTGAGCACAGTCGGATAGCCCTCGGCAACGATGACCGTACCGTTGACCCAGATGCAGTTGGCGCCGTACGCCTCGTCCTCGGGCACGACGATCTTGTTGTACTGGGCAAAGTCAGGCTTATCGATGAACTCACCAGAGACGAGCATGTTGTTGTCCTCGATGTAGTTGACGCCCGTCTTGAGGTGCAGGACCTCCTCCAGCGGAACCTCAGAACCCTCGAGGCCCCAGCCCTCGAGAATCTCACAGAACTGGCGAATGCCCTCTTCGTTGGTACGAGCGGAGCGACCGACGTAGAAATGGTCACCGACCATCATGACGTCGCCGCCGTCAAGCGTGCCCGGAGAAACGATGTGCTTGACATGCTCGTCGTCAAAGAAGCGACGGACGGCCGGCTCAATCTCGTCCTTCTCGCCGTTGCGGCTATCGGCGCCGGGGTTGGTAATGATGGCGCCGCAGCGAGTGATAACGGCCGGATCTTCGACGAAGCAGCTGTCGGGATACTGCTCGAGTGCCGGCAGCACCGACACGTCAACGCCGCACTGCTCGAGCGCATGCTCATAATCGTAGTGCTCCTCGATGGCGCGCTCGTAGATGGGCTGGCCAAGCTCGGGGGCACTCGTGATGCCATTGCTCAGGGACTTGCCGGGGCGGCGGATGATGACGTGGCTGAACTTGGTCATGATGATCCTCCTTGGATCTCTTAGCAGAGAGCGGGACTTCTTCGCGCCCGCCTTCCTTTCGATGGCTTTATCTTAGGGCGGTTTTCCTGTTTTGTATATTGTATACAATCCTGAACGGTAGGTATTCTTCGGTAAGCGTATTCTTACGTATCGGCGCAAAGTAGCATGATTTAGCTGGTCGTTCTATAATTCAACTGAGCTATTCAAGTGAAACGTATTTGCTTTTAGAAATATACCGTTAAGGAACATAGGCTCATGGAAACGCTCAGAAAGCCCCTGAAGGACCACGTATACGACTATATTTCGAGCCGTATTGACGCCGGCGAGCTTTCGGCCGGCGACCGGCTGAGCGAGCAGGCGATCTGCGATGCCATGGGCGTGTCGCGCACGCCGGTCCGCGAAGCGCTCATCCAGCTCGCAAGCGACGGCTATCTGGACAATCTCCCCCGCCGCGGATTCCGCGTCCGTGGGTTCGATCAGCAAAACGCCGTTGAAGTCTTTGAGATTATGGGGCCGCTCGACGGGCAGGCCGCATATCTCGCCTGTCCGAATCTAACTGACGACGATATTACGCAGCTGAAATTTCTCGTCGGCTCCATGGACCTCGCGATCCAAGGCGGTCTCATCCGTAAGTATGACGACATTCAGCGAGACTTTCACCTTACGTACTTCAACCGCTGTGGCAACGACCGTCTGCGCGATATGATCTCGCAGCTCGAGCGTTGCTTTATCAAGCGCGATTACGAGACTGTTGACCAAGAGACGGCTTGCAAACTGCTCAATAAAGCCAACAACGAACATGCTCATATTCTTGAGTTGTTCGAAGCACGAGACGCGACGGGCGTGCGCGACTACGTTCGCGATGTCCATTGGAACACGGAAAACGCCCAGTTCACCGTTTGGTAGAAATACAACAAGGAAAGCTATCAGACGCCCATCTCACGAGAGTGGATAATCCCCCGTTTTTGTCGAAAAGCAGACCAAAAAATGGGAGATTATCCACTCTCGTGCTGCGCGGTCTAGAAACCGTGGCGCTCCAGGAAGCGGAAGGCTAGGCGAATCCATGGACGGACCGCCACCTGCTTGTCCTCGTTATCGACCGCGGTATTGGCGTTGCCGAGCGAAAGGCCGTGACCACCTTGGTCAAAGACGTGCATCTCGCATACGACGCCCTCCTCGGCCATGCGCTGGGCAAACGGGTAGACCTGTGCGATCGGCGCCGTCTTGTCGTCGGACACGCCCCACACAAAGGTTGGCGGCATCTGACGCGAAACATGTGTGGTGGGGCAGATATCGGCCAAATGCTCGTCAGTTGCCTCGCCACCCGTCACCATCGACAGGTAGTCGTTGAGCAGATCGCGCCCCGTCTTGCCACCCGTCTTGGGCACGCGCAGGTCGATGCGCGGGTCGCGCGTCTGCATGTCGCGCACATAGGCAAAGTCGAGCAGCGGATAGCCCAGCACTACGGCATCGGGACGAATGTCGTCCGGACGCGCCCCTGCCAGGCCCGCGAAGGGACCAGCCTTCCATTGTGTTGCCAGCGAGGCGCAGATCATACCGCCCGCAGAAAAGCCCACGACGCACACGCGCTTGGGATCGACATGCCACTCGTCGGCATTCGCACGCACCGTGGCGACCATCTTGGCAAGATCTGCCTGCGGGTGCGGAAAACTTACGTCACCCGTGCCGCTCGTCACATAGTTGAGCACAAAGGCCTGGTAACCGTGATCCAAAAACGCAAACGCCACGGGATCCTGCTCATGCGGAGCGATATGCGTAAACGCACCTCCGCCGCAGATAATCACCGCGGGGCGGCGGCCATTGGGCTTGTCGGGCAGCGGCTCGGCACCCAGATACGTAAACGTCGCCGGATAATCCTCGGTCGGCTCCTCGCCCCACAGCGCATGGTTCTCAATAATCATAGGTGCTCCCTCCGTGCGATTCGTGCGCACTCGTTTTTCGCACCTTAGCGTACCCCACTTGAGCCCGCGGCGCAGAAACACCCCCGCAATAAGTTGGCCTTCAACTGATATATCACAAAATCGCTGTTCAGAGGTATCGTTGGACAGCGTAAAATAGGAGCGCTGACCGTGCTGGGAAACACGTACGAAACGTTTCCGGCAAACCACACGCGTGCAACATGCGCGCCTGATACGTTGGAGGCATCTATGGGTCTGCTCGATTCGCTCAAGTCCACGTTCACTTCGTCGGGCGAGGCGTCCGTTCCGCCCGCAGCAAGCTTCGCCACCCGCGAAGGCGTCATCTACGCTCCTGTCAACGGCGTGCTCGTCAATCTGAGTGAGGTTCCCGACGAGACCATCGCCTCGGGCATGCTCGGCCAGGGCTACGGCATCGAGCCCATTACCGGCACCATTTACGCCCCCGCTAACGGCCGTATCGGCGCCACCACCGTCACCAACCACTCCATCGGCATGATCACCGAGGACGGTCTTCGCGTGTTCATCCATGTTGGCCTGGGCACCGTGGAAATGAACGGCAAGGGTTTTGCCCGCTTCGTCGAGATGGGCGACACGGTCAAGGCCGGCCAGCCGCTCATCAGCTTCGACCGCGACGCTATCAAGGCCGCCGGTCACGAGGACATCGTGACCGTCATCATCTCTGAGCTCGACCGCCTCAAGAGCATCGACCACGTCGGCGAGTCTGGCACGCTTATCGGCGGCAACCCGCTCGTCAAGCTTGGCGACCCGCTGCTGGTAGCCAAGACCAAGTAGCCAGGTCCCGCGCACACAGCCAAAAGGCACCTCGTCAAGCGCCCGCGACCATTTGGCCGCGGGCGCTTTTCGTTTGAAAAACCATCCCGCCAATGCCTTATCTGTATAGCCCAAATGAGCCGAGCTGCTAGAATATCGAACTGTATGGATAACTATCATTCAACCGTTATGGGAGGATACGTGAACCGCACCAAAATCGCGCAGCTCTATGCCGATGCCGAGTCGCTCGGCGGCCAAACCGTCACCGTTGCCGGCTGGGTCAAGTCCGTCCGCGACATGAAGAACTTTGGCTTCGTTACGCTCAACGACGGCAGCTGCTTCCGCGACCTGCAGGTCGTCATGAACCGCGATGCACTCGACAACTACGACGAGATCGCCCATCAAAACGTCTCGGCCGCACTCATTTGCACCGGCACCGTCAAGCTGACCCCCGATGCGCCCCAGCCTTTCGAGCTTTCTGCCACCTCCATCGAGATCGAGGGCGTCAGCGCCCCGGATTACCCGCTGCAGAAGAAGCGCGCAACCGTCGAGTTCCTGCGCACCCAGCAGCACCTGCGCCCGCGCACCAACCTGTTCCGCGCCGTCTTCCGCATTCGCTCTGTCGCGGCTGCCGCCATCCACCGCTTCTTCCAGGAGCAGGGCTTTGTCTACGTCAACACCCCCATCATCACCACGAGCGACTGCGAGGGCGCCGGCGAGATGTTCCGCGTGACCACGCTCGACCCCAAAAATCCGCCCCTCACCGAGTCCGGCGAGGTCGACTGGAGCCAGGACTTCTTTGGCAAGCATGCGAGCCTCACCGTGTCCGGCCAGCTCAATGCCGAGAACTTTGCCATGGCCTTTGGCGACGTGTACACCTTTGGCCCCACCTTCCGTGCCGAGAACTCCAACACCACGCGCCACGCCGCCGAGTTTTGGATGATCGAGCCCGAGATGGCCTTTGCCGACCTTAACGACTATATGGATAACGCCGAGGCCATGCTCAAGTATGTCCTCAAGGACGTCATGGCAACCTGCCCCGACGAGCTCAATATGCTCAACAAGTTTGTGGACAAGGGTCTGCTCGAGCGCCTGGACCATGTCGCCAACTCCGACTTTGCCCGCGTTACCTACACCGAGGCCGTCGAGATCCTGGAGCAGGCAGTCGCTGCTGGCCACCAGTTTGATTACCCCGTCAGCTGGGGCATCGACCTGCAGACCGAGCACGAGCGCTTCCTGACCGAGGAGCACTTTAAGCGACCGACTTTTGTGACCGACTACCCGGCCGAGATCAAGGCCTTCTACATGCGCATGAACGAGGACGGCAAGACCGTCGCCGCCGCCGACTGCCTGGTGCCGGGCATCGGCGAGATCATCGGTGGCTCCCAGCGCGAGGAGCGCCTGGATCTGCTCGAGGCCCGCATCAAGGACCTGGGCATGAATCCCGAGCAGTACAAGTACTACCTTGACCTGCGCCGCTACGGTTCCTGCAAGCACGCCGGCTACGGCTTGGGCTTCGAGCGCTTGGTCATGTATCTGACCGGCGTGGGCAACATCCGCGACGTCCTGCCGCACCCGCGCACCGTGGGCAACGCCGACTTCTAATCGCCACAGCGCCACCAAACGCGTTCCAGCGCATCACGCCAGCGCCTCTCGGCAAGCCGAGGGGCGCTTTTTTCAACAGTATCCGTCAAGCTTTTGGCAAGATTTTGGTCAGTTGAGCAGGGCTGTTGAAAACTCGACCCGCCGCTTGCCGACGACTACCGACCGCCCGGAGCGTCCTGCACCCCTGGGAAAGCCCCGCGCCCTAGGCTCCATACCGTCGCCACCCAAAACGGAAAGGACGTGGACGCCATGACCGAAACCGCTGTTGAAACTTACGAGACCACGACGAGGGGCGCCGCCTCGATGGCAGCCTATCGCGCCGTTCGCATCCTGCAACTATTAAGCGAAAACACCGGCGAGGACAAGGCCATGCTTTCCGATGAGTTGATCCGGCGTCTCGCCCATCCCGACGACCCCGCCCGCATGCCCATCTCGGCGGCGCGGCGCAGCATCTACACCGCCATCTCCGCACTTCGCCATGCCGGATACGAAATTGAATACAAGCGCGGCGTGGGGTATCGGCTCTTGACCCGTCCGCTCACCGACGAAGAGATCATCCGGCTCCACGGCATGGTCATGCGCAACCGCTCTACGCCCATCGCCATTCGAAAAAGCATGGCGCAGCACCTGGTCGCCATGGCGAGTGCCGACGTTCGCGGCTACCTCGATGCACCCGAGCCTGCTCCAAGCGCAGGCGACAAATCCACCAAGGCCACACGCACGCCCGTCAAGCGCATCGATGCCTGCGAGCTCATCGAGCAGGCCATCGACCACGGAACCACGGTGAGTTTTGATATTTCGAGTGTCACGGCACGCGGAGAGGTCGAAGTGGCGCGGATGACACTCCGGCCCTTTGCCATCAAGCAACGAGACGGCATCTCGTATTTGCTGGGAACGGTCTATGACGCGCGAGGCGCCGACGACACGCTGCGTACCGTTGAGATCGGCCGCATGAGAAACGTCACCACACGTCTCCTCGACGGCAAGAAGCTCTTCGCCGCCCTGGACGAGGACGACGCCGCCTCCGCCGCATAAGACCCTCCGCCGCCCATTCGACTACCCGTACCGCCCATCCGATTCTGTATTAAAAAACCCGCCAGGCTGTTGTAAAAATGGACATCAGCGCTACTATAGTTCCACTTGCACTTTGTCCCAGTGCAGTGTTTCCAGCCATTTTTATACTGGGGGTAATGATATGAAGGACATCACCATCAGCCGCAGGAGCCTTCTGGTCTCCGCCGGTCTGCTCGCGCTCGCCCCGCTCGCCGGATGCGGCGGCAACTCTGGTTCCGGCTCTGCTGCCGCCGGTTCCGACTACACCATCGGCGTTCTGCAACTCACCGAGCACTCCGCACTCGATGCCGCCAACGACGGCTTTGTCAAGGCCATCAAGGAGAGCGGCCTTAAGGTCAAGATCGACCAGAAGAACGCCCAGAACGACCAGTCCACGTGTAAGTCCATTGCCGACAAGTTTGTGGGCGACAACGTCAACCTGATTTATGCCATCGCCACGCCCGCCGCGCAGGCTGCCGCCGGCGCCACGGCCGATATCCCCATCGTGGGCTGTGCCATCACCGACTACGCCGCCTCCGGCCTGGTCCAGGACAACGACAAGCCCGGCACCAACGTCACGGGCGCTTCCGACCTCACCCCAGTCGCCGAGCAGCTCGAGATGATGCAGAAGGTCCTGCCCGACGTTAAAAAGGTCGGCCTGCTCTACTGCACCGCCGAGTCCAACTCCGACGTCCAGATCAAAGCCGCCAAGAAGGAGCTCAACAAGCTGGGCCTCGAGTACACCGATTTCACCGTCTCGAGCTCCAACGAGATCCAGTCCGTCGTCGAGTCCGCCGTGGGCAAGGTCGACGCGCTCTACTCCCCCACCGACAACACCATCGCCGCGGGCGCTTCGCAGGTCGGTCAGATCTGCAAGGAGAACAAGCTCCCCTTCGTGACTGGCGAGGAGGGTATGTGCATGGCCGGCGGCCTGTTCACCCTCTCCATCAACTATGAGGACCTGGGCTACGCCGCGGGCGAGATGGCCGTTAAGATCCTGAAGGGCGAGGCCAAGCCCGAAGACATGCCGATCAAGCACCTCTCGAGCAAGAACCTGGTCGTCGTCAAGAACGACGAGATGGCCGAGGCGTTGGGCATCGACCTTTCCGCCCTGGACGAGTAGCACCATGCGCCGTAACGCATCTAGGGTTCGTTCTCGCCCATAGCTGCGTTATTCAATATCTGAGCCATTGGGGCGAACGTCATAGACCGGCGTTCGCCCTGCTTGTTTCAGATATAACAAAACGTTTGCCTGCCGTTCTTATATTCATTGTTACCGCTATTATGGAACATCACGTGTCCACCCTATCCTAGGAGGTATGAAGCATGCTCATTGCATTGCAGGGCGCCGTTTCGCAGGGCGTCCTCTGGGGCATTATGGTGCTTGGCGTGTTTATCACGTTCCGCCTGCTCGACATCCCCGATATGACCTGCGACGGCAGCTTTGCCCTCGGCGGCTGCGTCTGCGCCGTACTCATCGTCAATAACAACGTCGACCCGCTGCTCGCCGTGCTGGCCGGTATGTGCGCCGGCGCCATCGCGGGCGCCGTCACGGGCATTCTGACCACCGTCTTTGAGATTCCCGCGATCCTCGCCGGAATCCTCACCCAGATCAGCCTGTGGTCCATCAACCTACGCATCATGGGCAAGTCCAATACGCCCATTCTTGCCAAGGGCACCGTGTTCTCGGCCGTCAGCAATATGACCGGTCTGCCGCAGTCCACCGTTGCCATCATCTTGGGCATCCTGCTCGCCGTGGCTATCGTTGCCATCCTGTATTGGTTCTTTGGCACCGAGATCGGCTCGGCGCTGCGCGCCACCGGCAACAACGAGTACATGATCCGCGCCCTGGGCGTCAACACCAACTCCACCAAGATGATCGCCCTCGTGCTCTCCAACGCCCTCATCGGCCTTTCGGGCGCGCTCATCTGCCAGAGCCAGAAGTATGCCGACATTGGTATGGGCACCGGTGCCATCGTTATCGGTCTTGCCGCCATTGTTATCGGTGAGGTGCTCGGCCGTCTGCTGCCCGGCGGCCTCACGCAGTTTAGCGTCCGTCTTGCCTCCGCCGTCTTTGGCTCCGTGGTGTACTTCCTTATCCGCGCCATCGTGCTGCAGTTGGGCATGGACGCCAACGACATGAAGCTGCTCTCCGCTGTGATTGTCGCTGTGGCTCTGTGCGTGCCCGTGGTTTGGGAGCGTTATAAGCTCCGCAGCTCCTACACGAAGGGGGATGAGGCAGATGCTTAAGCTCTCGCACGTCAAGAAGACCTTTAACAAGGGCACCGTCACCGAAAAGCGCGCGCTCACCGGCGTCGACCTCACCCTGAATGACGGCGACTTTGTAACCGTGATCGGCGGCAACGGCGCCGGCAAGTCCACGCTGCTCAACATGATCGCCGGCGTGTACCCGCTCGATTCGGGCGTTATTGAGCTCGACGGCACCGATATCTCGCGCCTGAGCGAGTCGCAGCGCGCCAAGTACCTGGGCCGCGTGTTTCAGGACCCCATGCGCGGTACCGCTGCCGACATGCAAATCGCCGAGAACCTGGCCCTCGCCAAGCGTCGCGGCCAGCGTCGCGGCCTTTCGTGGGGCGTCACCAAGGCCGAGAAAGATGAGTACGTTGAGCTACTCAAGCGCCTGGACCTTGGTCTGGACACGCGTCTCAACGCCAAGGTCGGCCTGCTCTCGGGCGGCCAACGCCAGGCGCTCACCCTGCTGATGGCCACGCTCACCAGGCCGCGCCTGCTGCTGCTCGACGAGCACACCGCGGCCCTCGACCCCAAGACGGCCTCTAAGGTGCTCAACCTGACCGAGGAGATCGTCGACGAGAACCACCTGACCACGCTCATGGTCACGCACAACATGAACGACGCTATCCGTCTGGGCAACCGTCTGATCATGATGCACGAAGGCCACGTGATCTACGACGTGGCCGGTGACGAGAAGAAGTCGCTCACCGTGGCCGACCTGCTGCAGAAGTTCGAGGAGGTCTCGGGCGGCGAGCTCGCCAACGACCGCATGCTGCTGAGCTAACGATCTAGAAAACCACCACAAAGGGGACAGGCACCTTTGTGGTGGTTTTTGTTAAAGAGTAAGGAGACAGCCATGAAAAGACTCCCCCGCCTTGCGTTAGCTGCCGCGTTGTTTGCCGGCGCGCTCACAGGCATCCCAAGCCTCGCTTTCGCGGGGAACCTGCCCGCCGCTATTGACGGCGCCGTAACCGTCATGCACACCAACGACATCCACGGCAGCTACAAGTACAGCTACAACGCAAGCAAGGGCACGGGCACCATTGGCTTTGACGGGCTGGCGGTTCTCTATAGCGCTCAAAGCAACGCCCCCGACTTTCTGCTCGATGCAGGCGACACCTTCCACGGGCAGTCCTTTGCCACCATGAGCGAGGGCAAGAGCATCGCCGAACTCATGAACACCTTCTACGCAAACGGCTACGACGCGACCACACCGGGCAATCATGACTGGAGCTACGGCGCGGACAAGCTTCGCACGATGGCCGGCAATGGTGCCACCAGTACACCTTTCGCCATGCTCTGCGCGAATGCAACGTCCTCGAACGGCGTATGGAGCTCGAGCATCACCAATACGCTCAATCGCACTTGGAAGGACGGCGAGGGCAGCCCCACGTTTAACTACAAGATTAAGGTCGGCGTCGTCGGAGCCATGGATGAGTCGCTGGGCTCCTCGCTACGCGCGGACCTGGTCGCGGGCACGTCGTTCTCGGGTGCGGCGGACGCCATCAATGCCGAGGCCAAGCGACTGCGCGAGGATGAGGGCTGCAACGTTATCGTCTGCATCGCGCACACGCTCAACGCCAAGACCTTTGCCGCAAAGCTCGTTGGGGTCGATACACTGGTCGCGGGCCACGAGCACATCAACTTAGACGAAAACGTGACGGGGGCCGACGGCAAGCCGGTCCGCGTCGTCGAGGCAGGCAGCGCCTTTGCCGAGGTTGGTCTGCTTTCCATTCCCTATGAGTACGACACCAGGGGTACCGAAACCACCAACGACGACATGGTGACGGTCTCCGCAGGCGACAGCGACGAGAAGCTCTACACCGCCAAGGACGTCGACGACCTTTTGGCAGACCCTAACAACCAGAACATCCTTGACGAGGTTCGCAACAACAAAATCAAGCCACTCGACGATGCCTTTGAAAGCGAATCGAACAAGGTGCTCGGCACATCCTCCACCAACTATTTCTACGGCGAGGACGCCGCGGGTACGCATGGCTGGGAGATGGTGCGCACCACCGATCTGCGTCCCAGTAAAGCGGGCGACGCCACCAAAGCCCAGACCATCGGGCATGTTATCTGCGGCTCCTATCTTGCCCTGACGGGAGCAGACCTCGCCATCGAAAACGCGGGCGGCATCCGCGGCGGCATCGCGGCGGGCGATGTGACCGCCGGCAACGTCGTCGCCATCTCGCCCTATGGCAACACCGTGGAGACCTGGGGCATGACCGGCGCAAACTTCCTCGCAGCGCTTGAGCACTCACTGCAGATCAGCGACGATTGCAACGACAGCTACGAGCTTCAGCAAGCCTATGTGGCAGCCGGCCACACCGAGCAGGAGGCGCAAGACAAGTACAAGTGGCGCGATGACTCTGGCAGCGTTCTCTCCTTTGGCGGCATTAACGTGACGATTGATTGGACGCAGCCCGAAGGCAAGCGCATTGTGAGCGCCACGCTCACCAAGGATGGCAGCATGCTCGATCCCGCCAAGAACTACACCGTCGCCACCAACAACTACATCATTACCAACACGACCGACTTTCCCACTTTCGCAAATGCCGCCAAGCGCACTGAGTGGGGCACATGCGAGGCGGCGATCAGAGCGCTGATCGGGAAGAGCGACTGGGAGAACAAGATGGCCGGGCTCGCCGGCACCATCAGCTTCAGCTCCGCAGCCGTGGACCCCACGCCCAATCCGAATCCAACGCCTAAGCCCTCGCCCAAGCCCGGCACGACTACTACGACCACGAAAACCAGCGCCAAGAAGACAACCGGCAAGCTTGTCGCAACGGGAGACCGCACGCTGGCCGTGGTCGGCGCATGCCTCATCGGCGGCATCATCGTCATCATGCTCGGCATTATCTGGATGCGCCGCCGCTAAGCTACACCGCCGGGCCTTGCAGCCCCTCCGTGCAAACCTTATATCGAGCACAGAAGCCCGTCCGATGTGATCGGACGGGCTTTTTGGTGGGTATCATGGTTGAATGATCATTAGGAGGTTTTCCCTACATGGAATTGTTTGAGCCGATTCTTCATTTCTTTGAGCAACGGTGGGTCCACAACATCATCTGGGCCGGCATCTTGGCAATAGGCACGGCAATCATCACCAAAGTCGTTTCCAAGACGCTGCGTCACCTACTCAACCGAGACGATAACCCGCTTCCGGCATCGAGTATCTTCATCAACATCGCGCGCGCCGTCATCTGGATGATTGGCGGCAGCTTTATCCTCGACAACTGTTTTGGCATTAACGCAAACGCCCTCGTCGCCGCTCTTGGCGTCGGCGGCATCGCCATCTCGCTCGGCTTTCAGGACACGCTGTCAAACCTTATCGGCGGCATGCAGGTGACGTTTATGGGCATCATCAAACCCGGCGACAATATCGAGGTCGGCGGCGTATCCGGCGTGGTCCAAGACATCACTTGGCGCCATACAACGATTGAGGATGCCTGTGGACAGACCATCATTGTGCCCAACTCCAACATCTCCAAGAACACGCTCGTGCATCTGATGCCCTTTGGGCGCGTGGCCGTGCCCGTTGCCGTAAAGGATACGTCCAAGTGGGCTTCCCTTGACGTGCTGGCAGACGAGCTCACGAGCGCAACCAAAACGGCCGTCTCGCCCATCTCGGGCTTTGACAAGGAGCCCTACGTACTCTTTAGCGAAATCGGCGACTTTGGCATCAAAGGAAAGATCATCTTTATCGTCAGCGACGACAGCACTACTTTCACGGCAGCCGACGCCTGCATCCGCGCCATCGCCCCCATCATCGCCTAAACCACCACAAAGGGGACAGGCACCTTTGTGGTGGTTTTCATTCGTGATACCATGGTTCAAATAGTTGTTTAAACGACTAAGGGAGCAAAACTATGGAAGAGGCCTATCGTCAAGCACGCAAGCGCGGCGAGCAAGGACGTCGACGCGCCATTAGTCAAAGCGAGCATCCGTATCTCACGGACCTCGATAGCTTGGTTGCCCAGCTCCCCTTAGGCCAGCGAGAGAATGTCGGCCTGAGAGACATTCCACTCGAAATGGTCGTCGGTACGGTTACCAAGGGCCGTCAGTCGGCCTTTTCATGCAACTTTATGCCCTTGCTGCCGTTTAGCACCGAGTTTGCTCGCAAGTGGTCCAACCTCTACGACATCCAGGTGACCGAGGGCTATCGCGATCCCGTCATCGTCACCGAGTTCATGCATCGGTTTTACGTCCAAGAGGGCAACAAGCGCGTCAGTGTCCTCAAATTCCTGGACGCCCCGACGGTTTCGGCCAAGGTCACCCGTCTCTACCCCGGCACATGGGATTCCGTCGAAAGCCGCCTGTACGGTGAGTTCTGCGCGTTTTGGCGCGTCTGCCCCCTATACGAGATCGAGTTCTCACGCGAAGGAAGCTACGAGACGCTCTCCAAGATGCTCGGTCAGGACCTTATCGAAAAATGGCCGCAGAAAAAGGTCGACTACCTGCGCCACACCTTCCTGCTCTTTAAGCGCGCCTACCTTCGCGCGGGCGGCGACCACCTGGACATTACGCCCGCCGACGCTATGCTCGTCTACCTCAATGTGTACAACCAGGACCGCCTGCTGGATACGCCGACGGATATCGTCGTAAACCGCCTGTGTAAGATTTGGCGTGAGCTGGTCATTGCCGGCAAAAATAACGAGGACAAGGTCGATCTTGTCGAAGCACCGAGCGTCGATGAGGAAGAGTCACCCGCCAAGTCCACCTCCGGCGTGCTCAACTTCTTTATGGGCAAGACCGTCTATTCGGCGGCCAATCCCCTGCGCATCGCCTTTATCCATGAGTTCCCCTGTGCGACGTCGAGCTGGGACAGCCTGCACGACCAAGGGCGTCAGTATCTCGATGAGCACTTTGGCGGTATCGTGCGCACCGAGGCGTTCGAGGACTGCCACGATCCGGACGTGTTCTACGCCGCCGTGGAAACGGCTGTCAAACATGGAGACAGCGTCATCTTCTCGACCTCGCACCGCCTGATGGAATACACGCTCAGGGCAGCCGTTGAGTATCCCCGGTTGCGGTTCCTCAACTGCTCTATCGGCCTTCCCCATCAAAGCGTGCGCTCGTATTTTGGAAAGATGTACGAGGCAAAATTTCTGCTGGGCGCCCTTGCGGCCAGCATGGCGGACAACCACCGCATCGGTTACCATGCGTCGGTCTTCGCCTCGGGCGCACTCAGCGAGATCAACGCCTTTGCGATTGGCGCCTCGCTGCTCGACCCCCGCGCGCAAATTATCCTGACCTGGGGCGATGTGCCCGCCGGAGGCCTTGCCGACGCCATGCGCCGCGAAGGTGTAAGCGTCATGTCCGGCGCCGACATGTCAAAGCCGCTCGAAGACCCCACAGCCTACGGACTCCACCGCTTGGTCGATGGCAAGGTTGCCGGCATTGCCATGCCGGTATGGAACTGGGGCCGTTACTACGAGCTTATCGTGCGAAGCCTGCTGCATGGCACCTGGGATGAGACCAGTGACGACAGCCAGGTTCGCGCCGTCAACTACTGGTATGGCATGAGTTCGGGCGTTATCGATATTCGCTACGCTCCAGGCCTGCCCTATCAGACGCGCAAGCTCGTTCAGCTACTGCGCAATGGCATTGTCGAGGGCTCCATCAATCCATTTGGCGGCGAGCTCCATAGCCAAGACGGCGTGGTGCAGATCGAAGGCTTTCCCCCACTGCCGAGCACGCAAATCGTCGAGATGGACTGGCTGGCAGACAACGTGGTGGGCACCATTCCGCAGCCCGACGATGAGCCGAAGGTCCGCGCCCTATGAAAATCCTTGCCATAGCCGATACCGAAGAACGATGCCTTTGGGAGTGCTTTCGCAAAGAACGCTTTGAGGGTGTCGACCTGATTTTGTCCGCTGGCGATCTGGACCCGGACTATCTTGAGTTTTTGGTCACGGTCATCAACAAACCGCTCATCTACGTACGCGGCAATCACGATGACCGCTACGCACGTCATGCACCGGGCGGCTGTATCTGTGTCGAAGACACCGTGTACGTGTATCGCGGCGTCCGCATTGCGGGGCTTGGCGGCTCCATGCGCTACCGAGATGGCGCCAACATGTACACCGAGCGCGAGATGGCCAAGCGCATGCGCAAGCTGTCCCGCAAAGTGAGGATGGTCGGCGGCTGCGACATCTTGCTCACCCACGCGCCCGCCGCCGGCGCGGGCGATTTGGACGATCTACCACATCAAGGATTCGAATGCTTTAACACGGCGCTCGAGTCCTGGAACCCCGACTACATGGTGCACGGGCATGTGCACCAATGCTATGGTCGCGACTTTCAACGTGAGCGTCAGCATGCATGCGGGGCAACGATCATCAACGCCAGCGGCTATACGCAGTTTGAGCTCGACCAGACGCGTTACCCCATCCGTGGCTGGCAGGCAGCCTGGCTCAATTCGCAAACCATGCGCCGCGAGCTCAAGCGCCACGAGGCTATCGAGTCCTCAACCGCTAGAACACCCTGGTAACTACCTCAAAGGGGGCACTGTCCCCTTTGAGGTAGTTTTAACGCGATAGCAAGAAACCCGGTCCTGCACGAGACAGAACCGGGTTTCTTTAGCAATGCTTGCTTTGCTCAGGCAGTAACTAAAAGTTACTCAGCCAGGAAGTCGCGCTGGATAGCGGGATCAACCTTGATGCCAGGGCCCATGGTGGAAGACACGGAGATGGACTTAACGTACTTGCCCTTAGCAGAAGAGGGCTTGACGCGCAGGATCTCGGTGTACAGGGCAGCGTAGTTCTCGACGAGCTGCTGCTCGGAGAAGGACTTCTTGCCCAGGGGCACGTGGCAGATGCCGTAGCGGTCGGCGCGATACTCAACGCGGCCGGCCTTGAGCTCGGAGACCATCTTGGCGACGTCCATGGTCACGGTGCCGAGCTTAGGGTTCGGCATGAGGCCACGGGGACCAAGGATCTTACCGATGCGGCCAACCTTGGCCATCATGTTCGGCGTAGCGATAGCGGCGTCGAAGTTGATCTCGCCCTTCTGGATCTGGGCGACGAGCTCGTCGGAACCGATGATGTCGGCGCCGGCAGCCTCGGCCTCGCGGGCCTTCTCGCCCTCGGCGAAGACGGCAACACGAATGGTCTTGCCGGTGCCGTGGGGCAGGGAGATGGAGCCGCGGATGTTCTGGTCGGCCTTACGAGTATCGACGCCCAGACGGAAGTGGGCCTCGACGGTCTCGTCGAACTTGGCGGTGTCGAGCTCCTTGATGAGCTTGGCAGCCTGAAGGGGGGTGTAGAGCGTGGCGCGGTCGATCTTCTCGGCAGCGGCGTTATAGCTCTTACCATGCTTAGCCATGTGCATTACCTCCTGTGGTTAAACGGGCTAGTGCCCTCCCACATCGTATCGTGTGCCCTATTGCACACATTTAACGGGCGCCCCGGTTGGAGCACCCGTCGTTACCAAAAGAAATCGCTACTCAGCGATGGTGACGCCCATGGAACGGGCGGTACCGGCGATAATCTTCTTGGCGGCGTCAATGTCGTTGGCATTGAGGTCCGGCATCTTGATCTCGGCGATCTTGGTGAGCTGCTCCTGGGAGAGCTGACCAACCTTGTCGGCCTGGGGCTTAGCGGAACCAGACTTGAGGTTCAGCTCCTTCTTGATGAGGTGAGCCGCCGGCGGGGTCTTGGTGATGAAGGAGAAGGACTTGTCCTCGAAGACAGTGATCTCAACGGGGATGATGTCGCCCTTCTTGTCCTGCGTCTCGGCGTTAAAGGCCTGGCAGAACTGCATGATGTTCACGCCAGCTGCGCCCAGGGCGGGGCCGACGGGAGGAGCGGGGTTAGCTGCACCAGCAGGAATCTGGAGCTTAATGACGTTGGCAACCTTCTTCTCAGCCATGGTCATTCCTTTCGAATCACGAGTGTGAAGTACTTGCTATATCGTAAGCACGCACGTGTTAGAAGCACTCCTGAGATGAGCAGTCACAGAAGAAGCACGCTCGCGCGAACGGACGAAATCTTAAGCGATGACAGCGACCTGGTTAAAGTCGAGCTCAACCGGCGTCTCGCGGCCAAAGATCATCAGCGTGACCTTGAGCTTGCCGGCCTCGGTGTTAACCTCGGAGACCTTGCCATCAAAGTCGGTAAGCGGGCCATCGGTGACGCGGACGGACGTGCCGACCTCAATATCAACCGAGGTGCGCTTGGGCGAATCGCCCTTACCGGGACGACGAGTCATCTTATTGTACTCGTCGCGGGAAAGCGGAGCGGGCTTGCCGTTGCCGCCCAGGAAACCGGTGACGCCAGGCGTGTTACGAACGCACGTCCAAGCATCGTCATCCATCTCCATGCGGACCAGGACATAACCCGGGAAGATCTTGGAATCCTTGGTTTCGCGCTTGCCACCCTCTTTAATCTCGGTGACGCGCTCCATAGGAATCTCGATATCAAAGATACGGTCCTGCATGCCCATAGTCTCGATGCGATGCTCGAGATCGGACTTAACACGATTCTCGTATCCAGAGTAAGTGTGAACGACGTACCAACGCTTAGACATGGTTTAGCCCCTTAATCCAGAGAACAGAGCAAGAGCCTCGCCAAAGCCAGCATCGAGCAGAGCGATGACGACGCCGACGACGATCAGAGAAGCGCAAACGACGACCGAGTAGTTCACGAGCTCCTTCTTATCGGGCCACGTGACACGCTTCATCTCGGACTTGACCGAAGCGAAATACTTCTTGGTGCGGGCGAAGAAACCAGGCTTCTCGTTCTTCTTGGACTTCGCAGCCTTCTCGTTCTTCTTGGCAACGGCCTTCTTGGCCTCAACCTTGGAGTTGGCGGCAGCGTTGTTGGCAGGTGCCGGCTGCTGAGCCTTCTTCTTGTTCTTCTTGTTGGCCATTTGGGTTACCTCCGCGCAATGCGCTTATACATGAGTAAACCGTAAGCCCCCAATTGGGAGCTTACGGAATAATGACTGGCACGCCAGGAAGGACTCGAACCCTCAACACTCGGTTTTGGAGACCGATGCTCTACCAATTGAACTACTGGCGTATGTGACTAGAGACTAGCGAGTCTCTTTGTGCAGCGTGTGGTGACGGCACCAGGGGCAATACTTCTTGATCTCCATACGATCAGGCATGGTCGACTTGTTCTTGGTGGTCGTATAGTTGCGGCGCTTGCACTCAGTGCACGCAAGAGTAACTAGAGTACGCATGTATCCTGAACCTTTCATTTCCGCCCCGTACGGGCACGAGTTGTTACTTTATCAGCTCCACGTAAGTGCTGTCAATGAAAACCTCGAGTCAATTGGTTCTCGGTGGATCCATTCATATTTGGAACACATCAATGAAGCCATCGAGAGCTAATCGACGGTGCATCCAGGACCATTATCGATCCTCTCGACACCTGCAACGGATCAATATCCATTGCAGAAAAGAACCCGGCACCCAAATAAGTGCCGGGTTCTTTAAGTCAGCTATATCAAAGAGCAAATTTACTCAATGATCGTGGAGACGATGCCCGAACCGACGGTGTGGCCACCCTCGCGGATAGCGAAGCGCAGGCCCTCCTCCATGGCGATCGGGTGGATGAGGTCGCCCTCGATGGTGATGTGGTCACCAGGCATAGCCATCTCGGTGCCCTCGGGGAGCTTGACCGTACCGGTAACGTCGGTGGTACGGAAGTAGAACTGAGGACGATAACCATCGAAGAACGGGGTGTGACGGCCGCCCTCCTCCTTGGTCAGAACGTAGATCTCGCCGGTGAACTTGGTGTGCGGGGTAACCGAACCGGGCTTGCAGAGAACCTGGCCGCGCTCGATGTCCTCGCGCTTGATGCCGCGGAGCAGCAGACCGACGTTGTCGCCAGCCTCGCAGAAGTCCATGGACTTACGGAACATCTCGATACCGGTAACGACGGTGTTCTGGGTATCCTTGATGCCGACGATCTCGACGGGCTCGTTGAGCTTGAGCTCACCGCGCTCGACACGGCCAGTAGCAACGGTACCACGGCCGGAGATGGTCATAACGTCCTCAACGGCCATCAGGAAGGGGAGGTCGTTGTTACGAGCAGGCGTCGGGATGTACTCGTCGACAGCCTTCATGAGCTCGCGGATGGCGTCCATCCACTTGGCGTCGCCCTCGAGAGCGCCCAGAGCGGAACCACGGATGACGGGGATGTCGTCGCCGGGGAAATCGTACTCGGAGAGGAGCTCACGGGTCTCCATCTCGACGAGGTCGATGAGCTCGTCATCGTCGACCATGTCGCACTTGTTCAGGAAGACGACGATGTAGGGAACGCCGACCTGACGGGCGAGCAGGATGTGCTCGCGGGTCTGAGCCATGGGGCCGTCGGTAGCGGCGATGACCAGGATAGCGCCGTCCATCTGAGCAGCACCGGTGATCATGTTCTT
>CAUGNZ010000025.1 GCA_959601045.1 uncultured Collinsella sp. | reverse complement strand
GATCGAGCGCCAAGCGAGCGGCAGATAGGAATACAGGCCGGCGGCCTCCTTGCGGATCATGCCAGCGCGAAGCAGCAGACGGTGGCTCGCTAGCTCGGCATCCGCCGGATCCTCTTTGAGCGTCGGCGCATAGAGCTTAGACATATACATTGCTCGGGTCATTTATTTCTCCTCAATAAGTTTGTCGACCTCGGCCATAAGCGCGTCGACAATTTGATCCTCAGCTACTTTACCAATGATCTGGCCATGCGAAAAGAGCAGGCCCTGACCACGTCCGCAGGCAACACCCAGGTCGGCGTCAGATGCCTCTCCGGGGCCGTTGACCGCACATCCCATCACGGCGATCGAAAGCGGCGCGGAATAGTTCTTAAGCCGCTCGGTGACCTCCTCGGCGATGGGAATCAGGTTAACCTGGCAGCGGGCGCACGTGGGGCACGAGACGATCTCGGGACCACGGCGACGCAGGCCCAGCGACTGTAGAATTCCCCAGGCGACCGGCGGCTCCTCAACCGGATCGGCCGTGAGCGACACACGCATGGTGTCACCGATGCCTTCGGAAAGCAAGATACCCAAGCCTACAGAGCTCTTGATGGTGCCCTGAAGCTTGGTCCCCGCCTCCGTCACGCCCAGGTGGAGCGGAACATGCGGTATCTCGCGCGACAGGGCGCGATAGGTATCAAGTGTCGTCTGTACGCTATGGGCCTTGGCGGATAGCACGATGTTGGTAAACCCACGGTCCTCAAAGTGCCGCACAAAGCGTTCGCTCGACATCACGAGCTTTTCGGGCTGCGTGAGGTCGTCGCGCTCGGCAATATCTTGCTCAAGCGAGCCCGCGTTCACGCCAATGCGAATCGCGCAGCCCGCGGCACCCGCGGCATCGATGACGGCATCGACCTTAGCCCAATCGCCGATATTGCCGGGGTTGATGCGCAGCTTAGAGGCACCAGCCTCGACAGCGCCAATGGCAAGCTTATGGTTAAAATGGATATCGGCGACGATTGGTACCGGAGACTCGGCACAAATCGTGCGAAAGCCCTCGAGCGCAGCCTCGGTAGGCACGCTCACGCGCACGATATCGCAGCCAGCCTGCGCCAACGCGCACACTTGCGCAAGCGTTGCCTGAGCATCAGCAGTATCGGTGCAGGTCATAGACTGAACCACGACCGGAGCGCCACCACCGATCTGCACGCCGCCCACATGCACGGGGCGCGTCAACTCGCGAGGCAAAGGATGGGATAAAGACAATCCAAACACTCCCCTACAGAATAAATCGAAGGATGTCGGAACGAAGCATATAGACAAACAGCAATGCGAAGAGCGCGACGCCCACATAGCTCACGATCGTCTGGACCTTGAGCGGCAGCTCGCGGCCAGCAATCTTTTGAATGATCTCAATAAGCAGCTTGCCGCCATCGAGTGGTGGGATGGGCAGCAGGTTCATAAAGCCAAGCGAGAACGAAATGAGCGCGGCAAACGACAAGAACATGACGGGACCGGCAGCAGCTGCCTGCGAGGACATGACGCTAATACCCACGATCGAAGAGGACTGATCGAGGATCTCCATCGTATGCTGCGGCTGGAGCAGGCGCATCACGCCCTCCGCTGTCTGCGCAACATACGAGAAGGAGAGGCGCGCCGAGGTGATGGGGTCCAAACGGACCACCTGCGTAGAGGCATAAACGCCCAGACGTTCGTCCTCTTTGAGTGCGACCGAGGTCGAGCACTGCTTGCCATCGCGCTCATACTCAATAGCAATATCGTCCTTACCGGCAGCCTTGCCGATGGCATCGTAGACATCCATCCAAGTGGAACATGAGACACCGTCAACCGAAAGGATCGCGTCACCGCCCTCGATACCCGCCTTGGCGGCAATAGACCCCTCGTCAACCTGACCGATCACGTTGGTATCCATCGGCACGGTGACACCCGCAATGGAATAGATGCTCATAAAGAGCAAAAAACCCGTCAAGATATTGACGATAATGCCCGCGAGCAGCATAAAGGCGCGCTTGAGAAAGCCTTGGCCAAGATAGGTGTGCGAGCGCTCTTGCGCAAGGAACTCGGCCTCGCCGCACGGCAGCTCCCACACATCGCCCTCGGCAGTCGCATGTTCGCGATCGAAACGACGACCATCAAAGGTGGTATAGCCTGCCGTGTCTCGCGGCAACGTCTGATATTTGGTGGGATAGTAGCTCGGCGAGGGCTTCTCCCCTTCCTCATACCAGGGCGCGATGGAGCCCCAGCCCAGCAAAAGGGCGCATGCCTCGAGCACATCCTCCTCGGAAAGCTCGAGCTCGACAGCAAGGTCGGCCACGGTCACGCGACCATGACGATAGATAGCCGCGAGCACGCGGTCGGCGCACGAAACATCGGTCGGATCCATACCGCAGATGGCAGCGTAGCCACCCAGCAGCAGCGGGGTCACGCCAAACTTGGTTCCAATGCGACGCGACGTGTAATGGATGTCAAAGCGGCACGGCAGACCCAAAAAGAACTCGGTCACACGGACGCCGCAGGCACGCGCCGCCAAAAAGTGGCCGCCCTCGTGCAAAAACACGAGGACGGAAAGCATCAGCAGGCCCCAAAAGACCGATGAGAGAACGCTCAGAACAGTATCCATAAAACGAAAAAGCAATCCTTATGGGTTAGGAACGAGTTGCGGCGAGCACCTGCGCAGCCTTTTCACGCGCCCACGCATCGATGTCGCGAAGCTGCTCAAACGAATCGACCACCTGCATATCGTGGGCGTCCATGCAGGATTCCACAATGCGATCGATATCGGTAAAGCTGCAGCCATCGTGCAGGAAGGCATCGACGGCGACCTCGTTGGCGGCATTGAGAACGCACGGCATGGTGCCACCCGTCTTGCCGGCACGCTCGGCCAGTGCCAGACAGCGGAAGGTATCCATGTCGGCAGCATCAAACGTGAGCTGCCCCAGCTCGCGGAAATCGATACGAGGCGCCGGAGTATCCCAACGCTCGGGATACGAGAACGCGAACTGGATGGGGATACGCATGTCGGATGCACCGAGATGCGCCATCACGGAGCCGTCGGCGAACTCGACCATAGAGTGAATCTTGGACTGACGCTGCACGACCACGTTAATGAAATCGAGGTCGCAGTTAAACAGATGCATGGCCTCAATGCGCTCCAGGCCCTTGTTCATGAGGGTGGCGGAGTCAATGGTGATCTTGGCACCCATGGCCCACGTGGGATGCGCGAGGGCATCGGCACGCGTCACGCGATCGAGCTCGTCGCGCGTGCGGCCAAAGAACGGACCGCCCGAGCAGGTGAGCCAAATGCAGTGGGCCTCGCGCGGGTTCTCCCCCAGATAGCACTGGTAGATGGCGGAATGCTCAGAGTCGACCGGAATAAGCTGGCCCGGTTGCGCCAACGGCATAAGCAAGTCGCCACCGACGACGAGGGACTCCTTGTTGGCAAGGGCAAGGCGCTTATTCGAGGTCAAGGCCGCATGGCTCGCCTCGAGACCGGCGGCGCCCACAATAGCGACGAGCACGCAGTCGACATCGTCGCGACGCGCGAGCTCGCAAACCGCCTGCGCGCCAACGCCGAGCTGTGTGCCCTCGGGCAACTCCTGCAGCACGGCGTCATCGCCATGAGCGACATCGGCAACGGCAACCGCCGGAACCGAGAACTCGCGGGCAGCGGCAACGAGCTCCGAGGTGCTGGAATTAACGGACAGCGCCGTCACCTGCAGGCGATCGGCATGCTGGCGGCACACATCGAGCGCCTGGGTGCCGATAGAGCCCGTACAACCCAGGATGGCAACGCGAAGGCGTCCATCGGGGCCATACGTCGTCTGGAAGGACATTACAGCACGCCTCCGATCATCAGCAACAGCTGTGCGGTGATGCAACCGAAGATAAGCGAATCGCTACGATCGAGCATTCCGCCGTGGCCCGGGATAAGGTTGCCGGAATCCTTGACGCCCACACCGCGCTTGATGCGCGACTCGATAAGGTCGCCGATAACGCCCAGAATGGACACGACCACGCCGCACAGCAGCGCATAGGGCAGGCTGAGCTTGTAGAAGTGCGTCGCCCACAGGATGAGCCAAATCAAAACCGAGCCCAAGATGCCGCCGGCAAACCCCTCCCAGCTCTTTTTGGGGGAGATCTTGGGAACCATCTTGTGCTTGCCGATACGGCTGCCCACGATGTAGGCAAACGAATCGGAGACCCAAAGGGACGCGCAAACGCCCACTGAAAGCAGGGCGCCGGCAAAACCGGGCACGGCATCGCGCAGCAGCACGATAGCCGACAGCATAAAGCCAGTGTAGATGGGACCCATGAGCGTCACGGCCACATCAGAGATGCGGGTACGCGGCGACCAGACATACCAAATGCCCACAGCGAGCATCAAGGCAAAAAGCAGGGCATTCAGCAACATCGAATCGCCCAACGCCGACAGCGGAAAGAGTACGGCGGCAGCGATACCCATGCGCTCGTTAGCCATCTTGCCATCGAGCCTTGTCATACGGAAAAACTCATAGCAGCACAGACCGCTCATGACAGAAACAAAGATGGCCGTGGGCACGATACCCAAAACCAGGCACAGGATAAAGACAACGGCGTAGACGATACCGGCGGCGGCACGGGTAATAAAGCCCGCCAGCCACGAACCGGTGCCGCTCTTCGCTGCAGGCGCTCCCGCAGTGGCAGCCTTGCGCGCAGGCGCCGCGGAAACTGGCGTCTTGGGAGCAGATGCCTTGGGACGATCGGACACGATTAAGCCTCCTCGGTCTTGCTCAGTCCACCAAACCTACGGTCACGGCCCTGATAGGCCAAAATGGCGTCGACAAGGCCCCAACGATCAAAGTCAGGCCAATAGGTATCGGTGACGTAGAATTCGGAATAAGCCACCTGCCACAGCAGATAGTTCGAAAGGCGCAGCTCACCAGAGGTGCGAATCACAAGTTCGGGATCGGGAAGACCGGCGGTATAGAGGTGGGAAGCCACCATGTCGTCATCAATTGCGGCAGGATCGATCTTACCGGCGGCAGCGTCGGATGCGATCTGACGGACAGCGCGGGTAATCTCGGCACGCGCGCCGTAGTTGACGGCAAGCGCCAGCGTCATACCGGTGTGATCGGCGCACTCGGCAAGACCGCGCTCAAAAACGTCGCGAGTCTTCTTGGGCAGCGCGGAAATGTCACCCAAAAAGACTACGCGCACATTTTCGCGCTTCAGAAGCGGCAGCTCGTCGATAAACGTCTTGGCAAACAGATGCATCAAGACGTTGACCTCATGCTGCGGACGGTTCCAGTTTTCGGTAGAAAACGCATAGGCAGAAAGCACGTCGACGCCCAGGCGCACGCAGGCGGTAATGATCTCGCGCAGCGAGAGGATACCTGCCTTATGACCCTCGGTGCGTGCAAGACCGCGCGACGTGGCCCAACGACCGTTGCCGTCCATGATGCACGAGATATGGTGCGGAATGTTATTGAGGTCAAGGTCGGAAAAACCGACGCCCGCAGGGGCGTCGGCAAAGTACTCGACCAGTTTATGCTCGTCGTATTGCACCTTAGATCTCCATGACCTCGGCTTCTTTTTCCTTCAGAAGCTCCTCGACCTTGGCGACATACTCATCGGTGTGCTTCTGGACCTTGGCCTGCTCGCGACGGACATCGTCCTCGGTGAGCTCCTCATCGCGCTCGAGCTTATTGTTGAAGTCGCGACGGATGTTACGGATAGACACCTTGGCCTGCTCGGCGTACTCGCGGCACTCCTTGACGAGTTCGCGACGGCGCTCCTCAGTGGGGGCCGGGAACGGCAGACGAACGACGGTGCCATCGGAGTTGGGGGTAATGCCCAGATCGGAAGCGCCGATGGCCTTGACGATAGCATTGATGAGCGCCTTATCCCACGGCTCGATGAGCAGCATGTGAGCCTCGGGGGTCTTGACGGCGGCAACCTGCGTGACCGGCGTGGGGACACCGTAATAATCGACGGTGATGTCGGACAGAATGTTGGCGTTGGCACGACCGGTACGGACCTTGGAGAAGTTATGCTTGAGGGACTCGAGCGACTTGTCCATATGGGCGGTGATGTTCTCTGCCATGCTTAATCCTCCTGATAGACGAGCGTGCCAACGGGCTCACCCGCGAGCGCGCGCTTGACGGTGTCCTCGCCATCGATGTTGAGGACCAAAATCGGCATACGGTTATCCTGGCACAGGGCCGTAGCCGTGGAATCCATAACCTGCAGACCGCGAACGAGAACCTCGTGATAGGTAATCTTGTCAAAACGGACGGCATCAGCGCACTTGACGGGATCCTTGTCGTAGATGCCGTCAACCTTGGTGGCTTTAATCAGAATCTCGGCGCCGATCTCGCACGCACGAAGAGCCGCGGCGGTGTCGGTCGTAAAGTACGGATTGCCCGAACCGGCGGCAAAAATAACGACGTTGCCCTTGGAAAGGTGGTTGATGGCGCGACGGCGAATATAGGGCTCGCAGATCTCGTTCATCTGGATAGCGCTCATCACACGGCAGGGAACGTCGTTATGCTCGAAAGCATCCTGCAGGGCGAGCGCGTTCATAACGGTCGCGAGCATGCCCATGTAGTCGGCCTGAGCACGCTCCATGCCACCGGCAGCGCCTGCCATGCCGCGGAAAATATTGCCGCCGCCGACAACGACGCCGACCTCATGGCCAACGGCGAGCAGCTCCTTGACCTGCTTGGCAAGATGATCGGTAACCTTGGGGTCGATGCCATATTGGCCGTCGCCCATCAGCGCTTCGCCGGAAAGCTTAAGAAGCACTCGTTTATATCGGATGTCGGACAAAGCGATCCTCCTTTAATTAGACTCTCAATATGATATCAAAGGCTCTGATAAGAGCCATGAAAAAGCAGGCTGTGAGTAAAACCCACAGCCTGCTCATTACCAGCTACAAGAGCTTATTTACTCGCCACGGACCAGACGGTCAAAGGCAACGACGGTAATGGTGTCGCCGAGCTCCTTGGAGACCTGCTCAGCGTACTTCTTGATGGTGAGGGAGCTGTCCTTGATGAACTCCTGCTCGGTGAGCACGGACTGCTTGTAGAACTTCTCCAGACGGCCAACAGCCATCTTCTCCTGGATAGCCTCGGGCTTGCCGGACTCGGCAGCCTGGGCCATGTAGATCTGCTTCTCGTGCTCGACGGTCTCGGCCGGAACCTGATCGCGGGTAGCGCAGATCGGGGCGACGGCGGCAACCTGAAGGGCAACGTCGTGAGCGAAGGTCTTGAAGGACTCAGCCTGAGCGGTCTCGGCCTTCTCGAAGGCGAACTCGACGAGGACGCCGATCTTACCACCCATGTGGATGTAAGAAGCGAGCGCGCCGTTCTCGGCCTTGCGGGCAGCGAAGCGGGAGATCTTCATGTTCTCGCCCATGATGTGAATCATCTCGGTGAGCTCGGAGGAAACGGTCTCCTCGCCCATCGGCTTCTCGAGCAGAGCGTCGACGTCAGCAGGCTCGGTGGTAGCGACAACCTCAGCGACCTTAGAAGCAAAGCCGGTGAACTTGGCGTTGGAGCCAACGAAGTCGGTCTCGCAGGAGAGCTCGAGCAGAGCGCCGGTCTTGCCATCCTCGGAGACGAACGCGGCGACAGCGCCCTCGTTGGTCTCACGGCCAGCCTTCTTGGCAGCCTTGGCAAGGCCGTTCTTACGCAGAACGTCGACAGCGGCGTCCATGTCGCCGTCAGCCTCGACGAGAGCCTTCTTGCACTCCATCATCGGGGAGTCGGTCATCTCGCGGAGCTGCTTGACCATAGCGGCGGTAATCTGGGCCATTGTGGTTCCTTTCAAAGAGATGAAAAAGAATTAACTAAGACTGATTTACTCGGCCTTGGGCTCAGCGGCCATCTCGGCCTCGGAGACCTGCTCCTTACCGGAGCCAGCGAGGCAGGCGTCAGCCATGAGCTCGCACATAAGGGTGACAGCGGAGATAGCGTCATCGTTGCAGGGGATGCCGTACTCGACCTCGTCGGGATCGGAGTTGGTGTCGATCAGAGCGACGACGGGGATGTTCAGGCGCTGAGCCTCCTTGATGGCGTTCTCCTCGCGCTTAGTGTCGATGACGAAGAGAGCCTGGGGCAGACCCTTCATGTCGCGGGCGCCACCGAGGTTGGTCTGGAGCTTGGTGAGCTCCTTGCCGAGCACAGCCTGCTCCTTCTTGGGGAGCACTGCCATGCGGCCGTCCTCGACCATGGCCTCGAGCTCCTCCATGCGGTTGATGCGGGAGCGGATGGTGACGAAGTTGGTCAGCATACCGCCGAGCCAACGCTGGTTGATGTAGGGCATATTAGCGCGCTCAGCAGCGTTCTTGACGGCCTCCTGAGCCTGCTTCTTGGTGCCGACGAACAGCACGTTGCCACCCTTGGCGACGTTCTTGACGAAGGTGTAGGCCTGGTCGGCGTCGAGGATGGTCTGCTTGAGGTCGAGGATGTAGATGCCGTTGCGCTCACCGAAGATGAACGGCTTCATCTTGGGGTTCCAGCGACGGGTCTGGTGACCGAAGTGGCAGCCGGCCTCGAGCAGGGTGCGGATATTAATCTTGGTAGCCATGTTAAACCTCCTGTGGTTTGCCTCCGCGCGGGGTCATCCTCCAAAACCAACCCGGACATGTGCTACCAAAGCCCGGGCACCACGGTATGAAGTAGCCGCGCGTGCGTGATAAAAACATGTTGCCGTGAAGCAACCCGATGAATGATAGCAGGAATGCATCTTCGTGCCAACCCGCAATCAAAACCACACACCTGAGTGCGGCGCGGGACGTCCCAGCCACTATTCGCCTCGGGGATGGGCTTGAGCCACGGCACGTTTGAGCCGATCGGGCGTGAGGTGCGTGTAGATCTGCGTCGTGGACAGGCTCGCATGACCCAGCAGCTCTTGAACCGAGCGCAGGTCCGCACCGCCCTCGAGCAAGTCGGTCGCAAAGGTATGGCGCATCGCATGCGGGGCGATGTCGGCCGGAATGCCGGCGAGTGTCGCCAGAGTATGGAACCGCCGCCTGAGCATGGCGGCACTCATGCGATTACCGCGCGCCGATATAAGCAGCGGATGCGGCCCGGTAGTGGGGTCACGGCGCTTTGCCTGAGCGAGCAACTCCGGCCGCCCCTCCTCAATATAGAGACGCGTCGCCTCGAGCGCGCGACGATACAGAGGGACGATACGTTCTTTGCTCCCCTTGCCCCACAGGCGCAGCGTGCGTTCGGACCACACAATGGACTCCACATTGAGTGCTGCGAGCTCAGAGATACGGGCGCCCGAGGCATAGAGCAGCTCGAGCATCGCCGCATCGCGCAGTCCCGCGGGTGTTGAGGTATCAGGCGTCTTGAGCAGCGCCTCCACCTGTTGGGTCGTCAGCACACCGGGTAGATCGCGCGGGAGCTTGGGCGAGGAAATTGCCGAGACCACATCGCCCTCCACGACCCCCTCGGCAGCCATCCACCGATAGAGCGAGCGAATGGCAGACAGGTGTGCCGCAAGCGTTCGGGGAGCCACCTGCTCACGCGAAAGTTCGGCAAGATAGCGACGAATGGTGCGCACGTCGGCAGCGAAAGCATCTATATCCTCACGCTCGCACCAGGCAGCAAAACGCTCCAGCCTCGAGCCATAGGCCGTCACCGTGTTGGGAGAAAGTCCCTCGACACGTGAGATATAGGCGATAAACGAGTCGACGGTGTCGTACAGGTCAAAGGCTATGACCGGTCGCCTCCAAACAAATCGGGGCGAGTGGCCAGATAGGCATCAAGGGCCTCGAGCGCACGGTCCGCATAGGCCTGGTAGCGGTCGCGCTTGCTGCGGCGCTTACCATCCTCGAGTGGCGGCACCAGGCCAAAGTTGACATGCATAGGCTGATAGCCCACGGTGGCAGGATCGGTCGCATAGCCCACGAGCGCACCCAGGGCGCCCACACGCGGCAGCTCGACGCCCGCGGCCCCGATAGCCTCGGCATAGGTGTTGAGCGCCGCGAGCAGACCCGTCGCCACGGCTTCCATGTACCCCTCGGTGCCGGTGATCTGACCGGCCAGGCGCACGCCGGTGCCGGGCACGGCAAAGGTGCCATCGAGCACGTGCGGGGCGTCGACAAAGGTATTACGGTGCATGACACCGTAGCGGAAGAACTCAGCGTTCTCCAGGCCCGGCACCATATGGAAGACGCGCTTCTGCTCGCCAAAGGTCAAGTTGGTCTGGAAGCCCACCAGGTTATAGGCGGTCTTCTCCTTATTCTCGGCACGCAGCTGAATCGCCGCCCAGGGACGACGACCGGTTCGCGGATCGGTGAGGCCGACAGGCTTCATGGCGCCAAAGCGAATGGCGTCCTTGCCGGTGCGCGCAACTTCCTCGGCAGGCTGGCAGGCCTGGAACAGATCGCCGCCCTCAAAGTCCTTGAGCACCACGCGGTCGGCCGTGGTAAGCGCCTCGATAAAGGCCTCGTACTCCTCCTTATTGAGCGGAGCGTTGAGATAGTCGCCGCTCCCCTGCTCCTCGTAGCGCGACTGCGAGAACAGCACGTCCATATCGAGCGTGGAGGCATCGACGATCGGCGCCGCGGCATCGAAGAACGCAAGGGCGTCGCCACCGACGAGCTTCATGACCTCTTCGCTCAGCGCCGGCGAGCACAAGGGGCCGGCGGCAATGACCACGTGACCTTCGGGAATCTGCGTGACCTCGCCGTGAATGATCTCGATATTGGGACGGGCGGCAACCTCGGCCTCGACAAACTCGGAAAACTTGACGCGGTCGACCGCCAAGGCGCCACCGGCGGGAACAGCGGCGCGATGGGCGCAATCGAGCAGGACTGAACCCATGCGCTCAAGCTCGGCCTTCAGCAATCCAGCCGCGGAATCCGGACGGGTCGACTTAAACGAATTGGAACAGACGAGCTCTGCCAGGTGATCGGTATGGTGGGCCGGGGAGCTAACCTGGGGGCGCATCTCGCACAGCCTTACGGCGAACCCGCGATCTGCCAGCTGAATCGCGCACTCCGAACCCGCCAGACCGCCACCGATAACCGTCACCTGATCAAACAGCATCTGCAAACACCTTTCTAATTGACATGTTTTCCATTGTGACCGAAGGGTGTCTGAGCGTGAAGGGCAAACTTGGAGGGCGCATACCTTCCATCCATCATGCGCTCGATAAGACCCTCGAGCTCAAGCGAACTCAGGAGTTTGAGTACGCCGACGGCATCGAGCGAGACGAGCGCCGCGATGTCGTCGACCTTGAGCGGAGAGGCGATGAGCGCATGCATCACGGTCTGCTGTGTTTGATCCAGGTCGGCAATGCCGGGAGCATCGGGGCGCGAGTAGCGCAGGGTGCCGTAGATGCGTGAAATAGCCATCTCGATAGATTCCTCGTCGATGATGCAGCAGGCACCGTTCGCAATGAGGTAATTCGTGCCACGCGACTCGGGCGATAGGATCGACCCTGGCACGGCAAGAAGTTCTCGCCCCAAATCCATAGCAGCCTCGGCTGTAGAAAACGTCCCGGAAGGCATACCCGCCTCGGATACAAAGAGGGCTTGCGACAGGGCCGCGATTACGCGATTGCGGCGCGGAAAGGCAAACTTGCGCGGACCCATGCCCCACGGAGAGATCGACACGACCGCGCCACCCGTATCGAGCGTGCGCGTAATAAGCCCCGCGCTCGAACGCGGGTAGACCACGTCGGCGCCCGTCCCCAGCACCACGACGTGTTTGCCGCCGGCATTGACCGCAGCCCAACCCGAGGCCTGGTCACAACCGACCGCGCCGCCCGAAACTACCGTCACGCCCGCCTCGACCGCAACCTTTGCCGCAAGCTCTGCCACGGCAAGACCATACGGAGAGGCCTTGCGCGCGCCGATGATGGAGAGCGCGGGCGTCGAAAGCACCTCGGGGTTGCCGCGCACATAGAGTGTCTGGGGTACATCAGAAAGCTCCAAAACGGTCTCGGGATACAACGCGTCACCTGGATGCAGCTCGAAGGTCCCCTCGGCCATCATTGGTCCCTCCTTCCCTGGTACATCGCCGCCTCGAGCACGTGGTCCTGCGTCACTTGCTCGCTCTCGGCGACGTCGGCGATGGTACGCGCGATACGCACCAGGCGCACGATGCCGCGGCCCGTGAGATGCGTGCGCTTCGACAGGCCGAGCACACACTTCTCCGCCGCATCATCGAGCTCAAAGGTCGAAACGACGCCGTCAATGGACCGTGTCTCGTCATCCTCGGCCTCGGCATCAGCATCGTCCATACGGGATTCGCGCCAAGCGCGAAAAGCGCGACCGCGCACAACGTAGTCACGTAACTCAGCTGACGACATACCCTCCGCGCCCTCGATAATCACCTGAGGGTCGGGACGGGTCACATCGATCATCATGTCGATACGGTCGGCCAAAGGACCGCGCAGTTTAGACCGATAGCGCTCGACCATCGCCGCCGAGCAGCGACACGGTACCTCACGATCGCCCAAAAAGCCGCAGGGGCAGGGATTGCTCGCAGCCAGCAGCTGAAAGCGCGACGGGAAGGTAAAAGCCCCGTCGACGCGTACGATCCTGACGTAGCCGCGTTCGATGGGCTGACGCAGCGTCTGCAGCACACCCGTGGGAAACTCAGCAAGCTCGTCCAAAAAGAGCACGCCGCCATGAGCCAGGCTGATCTCACCCGGATGCACCGGGCGCCCTCCGCCAATGAGGCCAGCCGTTGATATGCTGTGATGGGGACTTCGAAACGGCCGATGACCTGCCAATAAGCCATCGATGTTCTCACCCAAAACCGAATGGATGCACAGCGCTTCCTGCTGGTCCTCAACGGAAAGCTCGGGCAGAATGCCGGTCATACGGCGCGCGAGCATGGTCTTACCCGAACCGGGCGAGCCGATCATGAGCAGGCCGAGCTCGCCGGCGGCCGCAAGCGCCATGCCGCGTTTAGCGACTTCCTGCCCCAGCACATCGGCATAGTCGAGTTCGGGCTCAAAGGTCGTCTCAACACCCTCGGAATCCAGATAATGACGCACGGCATCGCCCATGCCGCGAGCAAGCTGAGACAGATGATCGATAAAGCCGCAATCAACGCCCGCAAGCGGCACATGCTGATCGGACCTGCCGGCGATAAAGGACAGCCCCATGTCACGAGCCAGCAGCTGAAACGCCACCTCGCCCTTGACGGGAAGCACCGTACCGTCCAAGCCGAGCTCGCCGGCGATAAGGCAGCGATCGAGGTTGTCACGGGGAATCTGCCCATCGGCCGCCAGAACCGCGATGGCGATGGGCAGATCAAAGCCGCTACCGGTCTTGCGAATATCGCCGGGCGCTAGGTTGACCGTAATGCCCGAGCGTGGGATCTCGAACCCGGCGGAGCGCATCGCGCAGCGAATACGACCGCGTGACTCCATCACCTCCATACTCGGAATGCCGAGCATTTGGATGCCCGGAACACCACCGGCAAGCGAGACCTCGACCGTGACGTGAATCGCCTCGACGCCACGGATGCAGGCCGCGTGAACGGCAAACGTCTCAAACGCCATCACGACACCTGCCAATCGAACGCGTTGTACTGATGCTCGATCTCGGCGATATGCCCGCCACGAATGGTGACACCCACGGCATCGAAGCGAATCGCCTTGAGCGGATAATGCTCCATGAGATAGCAACTTGCGATGCGGCGGTAGCGGCGTTGCTTTTGGGCGTCCACGGCCTCCTCGGGAAAGACCCGCGTGCTGCAATCCAGTGCGACGCGTCTGGTCTTGACCTCGGCCATCACCACGACATCGTCGAGTTCATCGAGCAGCACCAGATCGGCCTCGCCCTCGGAGCAACGATAACCCTGCTCCAGCAAGGTGTAGCCGCGCTCGTTAAAGTAGTCGATGGTGATCAGCTCGCCCAGCATGCCCAGCTCGCGGGGACTGAGTCCCTTGATAAAGTCGGGCGTCATCGCCCCGCAGTCGAGCTCGCCGTTTTCCCAACGCTCCTTGAGCTGCTGCGTCTTGCTCTTTTTGCTTGCGGCACTCATGGGGTCTCCTTTCCCGCACGCTGCATTGCCCCGATGATGAGGGCACCTTTCGTGCGGGTAAGTACCGGAAGCAAACCAAAAGCTGACCAAATGCCGTCAAAAAACGGGCCGTACGCAGCAATGGTGTTGCATACGGCCCGCCACCAGCAGGTTTATAAAACCCCAGAGGTCCCTGTCTCCACAATTGACCTAGAAAAGGCGCTCAGTCTGCAGAAAGTTTCCGCAAAAGCTCACGCGGTGCAGTGGACAAAGTCCATGTTTGCGAATGGCCTCGATATGCTCGGGGCTTGCATAGCCCTTCGACTCGGCCAGATGGTACTCGGGATACTCGGCGTCGTACTCGACCATCATCTCGTCACGCGTGACCTTGGCCATGATGGACGCCGCGGCGATGCAGGCGATTTTGGCATCGCCCTTCACCACATCGCGCTCGTTGGGAACGGCGCCCAAGGGGTTGCCATCCATGAGGACGCAGTCGGGCTCAAGTCCCGTATCGGCCACGGCGCCCGCAACGGCAGTACGGATAGCACGGGCCATGCCCATTTCATCGATATCCTTCGGCGCGATATGGCAAAAACCGATCGCCGTCGCCACCTCGGCAATCTTCACTGAGAGCAACTCGCGGCGCGCGGGCGTGAGCTTTTTGGAATCGTTGATACCCCAGACGCGCGGCTCCATAGGAAGACAGACGGCGCATACCGTCAAAGGGCCGGCCACCGATCCGCGACCCACCTCGTCGACACCAACGACCACCCCATCGCCACCAAGCTCATGCATAAGCTCGTACATGTCATTGACGCGCTCGCGCTCGGCAAGCTCTTTGGCATGGCGTTTGAGGGCGCGTTCACAAGCCTTGATCACCTGCTGGCGTGGGTCCTCGCGATAATGCTCCACGAGGGCGGGAATCTCCTCAAACGTAGCGCTCGCCAACTCACCGGCAACCTGCGATGCCGAAACCGAGCTCGTCATGTTGGCCATACCAGGCCCTCCTTGCATGCAAATCAGATAAAAAGAAGGGCCACCCGAAGGTGACCCTTGTGTCCAAACGAGTGGACAGACGCTGCGATCTTCTTAGCGCTTCTCGGGGATGCGAGCAGCCTTGCCCACCTTGTCGCGGAGGTAGTACAGCTTGGCGCGACGGACGCGACCATGACGAACGACCTCGAGCTTGGCGATCTTGGGGCTGTGAAGCGGGAAGGTACGCTCAACACCGACACCGAAGGACATCTTGCGGACGGTGAAGGTCTCGCGGGCACCGGCGCCGGCCATGCGGATGACGTCGCCCTGGAAGACCTGAATGCGCTCGCGGTCGCCTTCCTTAATGCGGTAGTGAACCTTGACGTTGTCGGCGACGCGAACCTGAGGAATGTCCTCGCGGATCTGCTGACGCTCGATTGCGCGGATGTAATCCATGTGCAATTCCTTACTCTTCTAGAGGTGCCGTACCACCTTGGCCGGCACGTAGTTGAACAAACGTATTCTAGTATACACGCGCGGGTTTCTGCTGCAAGAACATTTTTTCACGCAGACAAAAAGACAAAACCCGCACATGATAACCACCCGTCTCACGAATGAGACGGGCGGCATGAAGGGGGCTACGCTAGGCGTCTAAACCCAAAACGTTAGGCGGAACGCTTGGCCTCGAGCTTGGCCTGAGCGGCAGCCAGGCGCGCGAGGGGCACGCGATAGGGCGAGCAGGACACGTAGTCCACGTCGGCCACGTTAAACAGGCCCTTGATGGACTTGGGGTCGCCGCCGTGCTCGCCGCACACGCCAAAGTGCATGTCGGGATTGGTGGCGCGGCCCTTCTCGACGGCCAAGCGCACGAGCTCCAGCACCGCCGCGTCGATGGTCTCGAAGGGGTTGTCTTTCAGAATCTTTTTATGCATGTACAGCGGGATGAACTTGGCCTCGGCGTCATCGCGCGAGAAGCCAAAGGTCGTCTGGGTGAGGTCGTTGGTGCCAAAGCAGAAGAAGTCGGCATGATGGGCGATCTCGTCAGCGACCATGCAGGCACGCGGCAGCTCGAGCATCGTGCCCACGGGAATATTGAGCTCGACGCCTTCCTCGGCGGAAACCTCGGCGATCACGCGCTCGATAACCTCGCGGGTCTGGACATGCTCGGCCGTGATGGAAACGAGCGGAACCATGATCTCGGGGCGCGGGTCGACACCCTCCTTGATAAGGCGGGCAGCGGCCGTGGCGACGGCGCGAACCTGCATGAGCGGCAGATCGCCAAAGACGACGGACAGGCGCACGCCGCGCAAGCCCAGCATGGGGTTGGACTCGACCATGCCGTCAATGCGACGCAGGCGGGCGCGCAGGGCAGCGAGCTCCTCCTCGGGAGCGCCGGCGGCCTCCTTCTTGGTGATGGCGACCTCGAGCTCGCGAGGATTATCCAGGAACTCATGAAGCGGCGGATCGAGCAGGCGGACGACCACATCGCGACCGGACATGGTCTTGAACATCGCCAGGAAGTCCTCGGTCTGAACCTTGAGCAGGTCGGCCAGGGCCTGCTGCTTCACGGCCTCATCGTCAGACAGGATAAAGCTCTGGATGATGTTCTTGCGATCGCCCAGGAACATGTGCTCGGTGCGGCACAGACCGATGGCCTCGGCGCCAAACTCGAGCGCGAGTGCAGCATCCTCGGGGTTGTCGGCGTTAACGCGCACGTGGTTGGCGTGGCCGCAGGTCTCGTCCAAACGGATCTCATCAGCCCAAGACAGGATGGTGTCCAGGTCGCCGGTGAGCTCTGCAGAGACCAGGTCGACCGCGCCGTCGACGACGATACCCTGGGTGCCGTCGATGGAGATGACATCGCCCTCGCGCAGCACGCGGTCGCTGCCCTCGATGCGCACGACCTTCTCTGCCGCGTCAATGTGGAAGCGCTCAACGCCGCAAACGCAGGGCGTACCCATGCCGCGGGCGATAACGGCGGCATGGCTCGTCTTGCCACCGTGGCTGGTCAGGATGCCCTCGGCGGCGACCATGCCCTTCAGGTCGTCGGGGTTGGTCTCCCAGCGAACCAGAATGACCTTGTAGCCCTCGTTGGCGCGCGCGACGGCGTCATCACTCGAGAACACGACCTCGCCCACGGCGGCACCGGGGCTGGCGTTAAGACCGGTAGCGAGCGCCTCGTACTTCTTGGAGGCGTCGAACTGCGGGTGCAGGAGCTGGTCGAGCTGTGCAGGGTCGATGCGGCTCACGGCCTCCTCGCGGGTGATGAGGCCCTCCTCGACCATCTCGATGGCGATGCGCAGGGCGGCGGTGGCGGTGCGCTTGCCCACGCGGGTCTGGAGCATCCAGAGCTTACCCTGCTCGATGGTGAACTCGATATCGCACATATCGCGATAGTGGTCCTCAAGCGTCAGGAAGACACGCTCAAGCTCCTCACCTGCGGACTCGAGGCCTGGGGTGGTCTTGAGGTCGGCGATGGGCTCGGTGTTGCGGATGCCGGCGACGACGTCCTCGCCCTGGGCGTTGACCAGAAAGTCACCGTAGAACTCCTTAGTGCCGTCGGCCGGGTTGCGCGTAAAGGCGACGCCGGTCGCAGAGGTCTCCCCCTTGTTGCCAAAGGCCATGGCTTGGACGTTGACGGCAGTACCGAGCTCGTCGGAGATGCCGTGCTGTTTGCGGTAGATGCAGGCGCGCTCGTTCATCCAGCTGCCAAAGACGGCCTGGATGGCAAGGCGCAGCTGAAGCTCCGGGTCGTGCGGGAAGACGGGCTTGCCGTCAGCGACCACGAGCTCGGGATACAGGGCAGCCTCGACGTTCTCGGAGAAGATGCCCTTAAAGGTCTCGACGAGTTCCTGCAGGTCCTCGGCCGAAAGCTCGGAATCGACGCGAACGCCGGCGACCAGGCGGGCCTGGGTCAGGGCATTCTCGAACAAGTCGGCATCGACACCCATGACGACGTTGGAGAACATCTGGATAAAGCGGCGGTAGCTATCCCAGGCAAAGCGCGGGTTTTGCGTCTGGGCGATAAGGCCCTGGACGGAATCGTCGTTGAGGCCCAGGTTGAGAACCGTGTCCATCATGCCGGGCATGGAGAACGGAGCGCCCGAGCGGACCGACACGAGCAGCGGATCGGAGGCATCGCCGAGCTTCTTGCCGCAGCGGGCCTCGAGGTCGACCTCGGCGGCAACGATCTCGTCGAGCGCGCCCTCCGGCCACACGTTGCCGGCGCCGGAGTACTCAACGCAAGTCTGGCAGGTAATGGTAAAGCCACCGGGAACCGGCAGGCCGATACGGCTCATCTCGGCAAGGTTAGCGCCCTTGCCACCAAGCACGAAGTTCATGGACTTGTCGCCCTCGGTGACACAGGTGCCCTGGGCGTCGGTTCCAAAACGGTAAACCCTCTTGCAATCGCTCACGATACTTCCCCTTCCATGCGCTTACGCGCACGACCGTGGTAACGAATCGACCCGCCGGATGCAGGCCGTGAGGGAACTATACGGCGGGTTTTGGGCAGGCTTGAGCAGAGGGTGCGCGGTTTGGTAAACGTGCTAAAACAGGCGGTAAACGGTAGGTAAAGTTGGTTACCTTATGAAGATACCACTACAAGAAGAATGCAGGTCAGATGCGATATTTTTGCTAAATCGCTTTATCAATTCAGGCTATTTAGCCACTCCGATGATTTTTCTGGGACGGGGATTAAAAAAATCATTGAGTACCTAGTGATTTTTTTTAATCCCCGTCCCAGAAAAATCATCACAGAAAGGACTACTGCTGTTGAGCGCGGCGGGCGGCGCGGCGGGCACGGGCATCTTGGATTTCCTCCAAGTGGCTAATGATCTCGGCAGCGCTTTCCTCGATGGCCTTGCCATCGGTACGCACCACAAAGCAGCCTAGGCGCTTCATGAGGGCACGGGCTTCCTCAAGCTCGCTGCGCACACTCTCGGGCTCGGCATAGGAGCCGGCAACGGCACGGGCGTAGTCATCGCCCAAGCGGCTATCGCGAATTTCGGAAATCACATCGACGGTCGAGATCAGACCAAACAACCGCATCGGGTCAACCTCGTAAATCGACTTCGGCGGCTCCATGCCATGCGCCAGTGGGACATTGGCGACCTTGTAGCCCTGATAGGCTAAATACATCGACAGCGGCGTCTTGGATGTACGCGACACACCCAGCAGCACGATATCGGCACCCGACAGATCGTCGCAACCGCGCCCGTCATCGTGCTCAACGAAATACTCCATGGCCTCGATACGATGGAAATAGCGGTCATCGGTCTTGTGAATCACGCCCGCAACGCACTTGGGCGGCACACCGATGAGCGACGACAGCACGGCAAGCGTCGGGCCGATCAGGTCGACCGAACGGATATGCAGCATACCCAGGTAATCGAGCACGCGGGCGCGAAGCGCCGGATCGACAATGGTATGGAACACGGCGACATCGCGATGGTCGGCATCGACGCGCGGCCCCACAAATGACTTGACCTGCTCCACGGAGGTCACCTTGGGCAGGCGCAAGAGACGAAAAGCCCCTTCATCAAATTGCCCGGACGCCGCAAGCACCACCTCACAAGCGGTATCGCCGAGCGAATCGGAGATAACGATAACGGTGGGACGAGCGGTGACCGGGCAATCCATGCGGGGCTCCTTTTGCGCTTATGCGCAGGCTGGCTTACTTTTTGCGGGCAAGCTCACCGATGTTGGCGATGCCGGAGAAAACGGCCTCGAAGCGGTTGAGCAGCTTAAGGCGATTATCGCGAAGCTGCTCGTCCTTGTCCATGACCATGACCTCGTCGAAGAAGCGGTCGATGGGGGCACGCAGGGCGGCGAGGGCAGCAAATGCGGCCGGGTAGTCCTCGGCAGCAAGGGCGGCATCGACTGCGGTCTGAGCAGCCTCGGAGGCGTCGGCGAGCGCGAGTTCGGCCTCGCCCATCAGGGCGCGGTCGTACTCCGCACCCAGCTCGGGCTTCGAGATATGCGCGGCACGGGCATAGGCGGTAGCCAGGTTGTCGAACGTCTCAGCGTCGTTCTTGCGGGCCTCGTCGAGGGCAGCGCAACGGGCAAAGAAGACGGACGGGGCGATGATATGCACCGCAGAGACGGCGGCGACGGTATCGGCCGGAATCTTCTCGTCGCGGGCCATGCTCACCAGGCGGCCATGGAAGAAGTCACGAACCTGCTGGGCGACCTCGGCGGCGTCGAACTCAATGCCCTGCTCACTGTAGAGTTCGAGGGCAAAGTCGATGAGCGACGTGGGGTCGATCGGCAGACGGTCGCGCAGGATGTTGATAATGCCGATAGCGGCACGACGCAGCGCGTAGGGGTCGGAGGAGCCGGTCGGGGGCTCGCCGATGGCAAAGATACCGGCGATGGTATCGAGCTTGTCGGCGCAGGCCACGATGCAGCCAGCGGTGCCCTCGGGCAGCTCGTCACCGGCAAAACGGGGACGATAGTGATCGCGAATAGCATGGGCGACCTCGTCGTTCTCCCCCATCGCGGTCGCGTAATAACCGCCCATCACGCCCTGCTGGCTCGTGAACTCGACGACGGCGTTGGACACCAGGTCTGCCTTGCACAGGTGTGCGGCGCGAGCAGCGTCGGCGGCAAGATGGGCGCCCAGGTGAGCCTCGCGGGCGATAGCGAGCGCGAGCTGCTCGATGCGCTCGGACTTGGCGAGCACGCTACCGAGCTTCTCCTGGAAGGCAACCTTGGACAGACGCTCACGGAACTCGTCGAGGGAGATCTTCAGGTCCTCCTCGTAGAAGAACTTAGCGTCGTCCAGACGGGCGCGCACGACGCGCTCGTTACCGTCGATCACGCGCTCGGCGTTCTCGGGCTTGCTGTTGGAGACGACCACGAACTCACGCGTCAGCTTGCCCTCCCCGTCATAGATCGGGAAGTAGCGCTGGTTGGTGAGCATGGACTCGCAGATAATCTCGTGCGGGACCTTGAGGAACTCCTCGTCGAAAGTACCGACGAGCACCGTCGGCCACTCGCAGAGGTTAATGACCTCCTCAAAGACCTTCTTGGGCGTATCGACATGGCAGCCGGGGCGAGCGGCCTCGACCTCGGAGATACCGGCAAGGATGGCCTCGCGACGGCGCTCGGCAGAAAGCACGCCGGCGTCCTCGAGTACCTGCTCGTAGGCGGCGGGGCTGGCGACAACGTGGTCACCGGGGCCGAGCACGCGATGGCCGCGCGTGGTGTTGCCGCTCGTCACGTCGGCAAACGACACGGGCACAACATCCTCGCCCAGAAGGCAGCAAATCCAGCGGACCGGACGCACGAACGTCGCGTGCTCGTGGCCCCAGCGCTGGGAGCGGTAGTTGGGCCACTGCAGGCCGGCAATGGTCTTCTCGCACAGGGCCGTCAGGATCGGGGTTGCCGGTGCGGAGGGAATGTTCTTCTCGGCAAAGACATACTCGCGACCGTCGGTATCCTCACGACGGACCAGGTCCTCGGCAGCCACACCGCACTTGCGGGCGAAGCCCTGGGCGGCCTTGGTGGCGTTACCGTCAGCGTCGAAGGCGATGTTTGCCGCGGGGCCACGCTTGACCTCGTGAACCTCATCGGTCGCGGTGGCAACGTCGGCAACGAGCGCAGCCAGGCGACGCGGGCTCGAGATCACGCGGACCTCGCCGTGGGCCAGACCGGCCTCGTCGAGACCCTTGGCGATCATGGTACCAAGCTGCTTGACGGCATTGTTCAGCGGTGCAGAGGGCATTTCCTCCGTACCGATCTCAAACAGGAAATCCTTAGCGTCTGCCATGGCTTACGCCACCTCGCCTTCCTGGTCGGCATTCTCGTTGACTCCGGCGACCTCGGCCATGTAGGCCTCGCAGCACGCCTTGGCGACGGCGCGGACGCGCAGGATGTAGTTGGCACGCTCGACCGCGGACAGGGCGCCGCGGGCATCGAGCAGGTTGAAGGCGTGGCTGCACTTCATGACACAGTCGTACGCCGGCAACGGCAGCTTGCGCTCCAGGCAGGAATGGCACTCGGCCTCGTAGTCGTCAAACTTCTGACGCATCATCTCGACGTTGGCGACCTCAAAGTTATAGGCACTGAACTCGCGCTCGTTCTCGAGGAACACGTCGCCGTAGGTCATGGGCGTGCCGTCGGGCAGATAGCTCCACACCAGATCGTAGACCGAGTTGACGCCCTGAGCGTACATGGCGATACGCTCCAGGCCATAGGTGATCTCGACGGGCACGGGGTCGACCTCGATACCGCCCACCTGCTGGAAGTACGTGAACTGCGTGACCTCCATGCCGTTGAGCCAGACCTCCCAGCCAAGGCCCCAGGCGCCCAGCGTCGGGCTCTCCCAGTCGTCCTCGACAAAACGGACGTCATGGTCGTTGGGGTCCAGGCCAATGGCAGCAAGAGACCCCAGGTAAAGCTCCTGAGCATTAACCGGAGAGGGCTTAATGAGCACCTGGAACTGATAGTAGTGCTGCATGCGGTTAGGGTTCTCGCCGTAGCGGCCGTCGGCGGGACGGCGGCAGGGCTGCGCATAGCAGGTGCGCCATTCGGCGGGACCGAGCGAGCGCAGCGTGGTCGCGGTATGGAAGGTACCGGCACCGACCTCGGAGTCATAGGGCTGCATAATGACGCAGCCCTGCTCGCCCCAGTACTGCTGGAGGCGCAGGATGATGTCTTGGAAGGAAAGCGATGAAGCGTTCATGCCTCTAATATCCCCTCGTCGAAACGATTACACGGTTAGGTACTGTACTATAGCGGTTTTTAGTCGATAGCGCCGATGCGGTTGAGCGGCCAGTAGCGCACAAGCGCCACAGCGATCAAATCAGAGCGATCGACGGGACCAAAGTAGCGCGAGTCGGCAGAGTTTTCGCGGTTGTCGCCCATCACCCACACGCACCCGTCGGGAACGGTGTAGGGATAACTCACCTGGGCGCCAGGCGCTTGGACCGAAAGCGGCCAGCTCATGCCCGTCGTATAGTCCTCATCGAGCGCTTGGCCGTCAACGACCACCTTGCCGTCCTGCAGGTCGACCGTCTGGCCGGCCGTGGCAATAACACGCTTGACAAGAACATCATGCTCGGAAGTGACATCGGGGTTGTGGAACACCACGATATCACCCTGTTTGACGGGCTGACCGAGCTCGAGGCTCACCTTTTGTGCCAGGATCTGGTCGCCAATCTCGATCGTGTCCTCCATGGAGCCGGTGGGTACCACAAAGGGCTCGACCACAAAGGTGCGGATCAGGAAGGTGGCCACGAGCGCGATCGCGATGACCGCGACCCACTCAAAAGCGCCCCTCAACGCGGAATGCTGCGATGGAACCATTCTCACTCCTCGCTCTGCGAATACGAAGCGTCCAGAATCTCCTGCGCGTATGCGCGCTCCTGGGGCGTAAGCCGTGCCGTCTCGATCAGGTCGGGACGCCAGCGGCAGGTGCGCTCGATGGCATTCTTACGGCGCCAGGCGTCAACCTTGGCATGGTCACCGCTCACGAGCACCGGCGGCACGCCCTCGCCGTTGAATTCAGCAGGGCGAGTGTACTGCGCATACTCGAGCAGGCCTCCGTCCTCGGCGGTCGAGAACGACTCGTCGACGTTGCTCATCTCGTCACCAAGGGCGCCGGGACTCAGGCGTACGACGGCATCGGCAACGACCATAGCGGGAAGCTCGCCGCCCGTGAGCACGTAATCGCCGATCGACAGGCGCTCGTCGGCATACGCATAGGCACGCTCGTCGACACCCTCGTAACGGCTGCACACAAACAGCAAGCGCTCGCTTTTGAGCAGGCGCTCGGCCACATGCTGTGTAAAGGGCTCGCCACAGGGGGTAAAAAACACCACGGTGGGCTTAGGACCCTCGGAGCTAATAGCCTCGATGGCCTCGACAATAGGCTCGACCTTCATGAGCATGCCCTGCCCGCCGCCGTACGGCTCGTCATCGACGGTACGATGGCGGTCGTGCGTCCAGTCGCGCAGGTTATACGCCTTAAAATCAAAAAGGCCGGCCTTGCGGGCGCGGCCCAAAATCGATGTGGACATGACGGGCTCAAACATCTCGGGAAAGACCGAAAGGGTCTCAATCAGCATGTTGTCCTCCCTACTTGTCCATATCGATCAGGCCGTCCATAACGTGGACGGAAATTGTTCCTGTGTCGGGAAGATCGAGCACAACCTGCTCGATCACGGGAATCAGTACCTCGCCGTACCGATCACCCTCGACAACCCAAACATCGTTAGCGGGCGTCGACATGATCTCGACGATCGTGCCGAGTGAACCGAAGCGCTCGTCGACCACCTCGCGACCCATCAGGTCGGTATAGGCGGCGTCGAGTGAATCGAGCTCAAAATCGTCACGATTTGCCAACACATAGCATCCCGTGATGCCCTCGGCGGCCGTCAAGTCGTCAATGCCCTCAAACGAGACCAGATCGCCATCGCCCGTATCGGTGACGGACACGACCGTGCAAAAGCGGTCGCGCTTGAGCGCCGGCGGCATCAGGGCGACGCGCATACCCGGCTCTAATACAGAAGGAAGCCCCCGCAGCGGTTGCGCGAGGACCTCCCCCTTCCTTCCGTGCGGCTTGACCACACGGGCGATGTTTTTGTACTGGGACCTCAAGGTCCTAGCCCAGAACCTCTACCTCGACAGCAGTGTCGAGGCGAGCGGCCAGTGCACGGGCGAGCGTGCGAATGGCCTTGATGGTACGGCCACGACGGCCGATGACCTTAGCGACGTCATCCTCGGCGACAGAAACCTCGATCGTAGAGGCGTCGTCACCATCGATGACCTCAAGGCTCACGGAATCCGGGTCGTCGACGATCTGAACAACGAGATATTCGACGAGATCGGCGATGCGATCTGAGAGCATTGCCTCACCCTCGAGCTGTGCAGCGTCAACCTCAGGCACGATTTACTCCTCGGCGCCCTCAGCGGCCTCAGCGGCAGCCTTAGCGGCCTCGGCCTCTTTGGCGAGCTGCTTCTTGGACTTCTTGACGACGGTCTCGGTCTTCTCGCCCTCGTTGGCGGCCTTGACCAGAGCGGCGACGGCGTCGGTGAGCTGAGCGCCCTTGGACTGCCAGTCGGCGATCTTCTCGAGGTCGAGGTTGATGGTCTTGGGGGCGGTCATCGGGTTGTAGCGGCCAACCTCCTCGATGATACGACCGTCACGCGGGGCGCGGGAATCGGCGACGACGACACGGTAGTACGGACGCTTCTTAGCGCCGTGACGAGCAAGGCGAATCTTGACTGCCAAAGGAAACTCCTCCAACCAAGCAGCTTTAGGCTGCAACTACAAACAAACAGTTGAACATAATACGCCATCGACGCGGGCAGGTGAAGTCCGTGAGACCAACTTCTTCGGTGTAGTCGAGGGCAAATCCATATCTTAGACAAGAATTCGGGATTTGCAAGCACATACACGCACCCCACATGAGCTGCGCGGTATACTCATGACATGGAAAGACGCGAACATACATACGGTTATGAGGATGCCATGGGCGTCACACCGCCTCCCTGGACGGGTTCGGCGGTGGGCCTCATGGACCTCGATGCATTTTTTGCGAGCGTGGAGATGCTCGATCATCCCGAATGGCGCGGAAAGCCACTCATCGTGGGCGGAGACGCCGATTCGCGTGGCGTCGTGTCCACGTGCTCGTATGAGGCACGTCGCTTTGGCGTGCGCTCTGCCATGGCCTCGGCCGAGGCGCGGCGCTTGTGCCCGCAAGCCATTTGGACGCACGGGCACTTTGATCGCTACCGCGAGGTGAGCGCGCAGGTCATGGCGATTCTTGCCGAGGAGACGCCGCGCGTTGAGCGCGTATCCATCGACGAAGCCTTTATCGATATCACACCGGGTCGCTTTGCGCCCGAGGACCCACTGCTGGTTGCACGGCGTATAAGCGACCGTGTGGCAGCGCTGGGAGTGACGTGCTCCATTGGCGTGGGCTGCAACAAGACGGTCGCAAAGATCGCAAGCGAGCGGGATAAGCCGTTTGGGCTGACCATCGTGCGCCCCGGAACCGAGCAGCGCTTTTTGGCCGCGCTGCCGGTATCTGCCATGAGCGGCATCGGGCGCTCGGCCGAGGAGCGACTGCGCCGTATGCGCATCTACACGCTCGGCGAGCTGTCACGCGCGCCGGAATCCACCTTGGCCTCTATTTTTGGCGTCAACGGCGAACGTATGCGTCAGCGTGCGCTGGGACTTGAAATCTCCGAAGTCACGAGTCTCGATGAAGAGCGCGAGGTCAAGTCGGTCAGCAATGAACGCACCTTTGCAAAAGATTTGACTGAGCGCGGGGACATCGAAGCGGCGATTGCGCTGCTGGGTGAGTCGGTTGGACGCCGCCTGCGCCGTCAGGGACTGACGGGCGGCACGGTAACGCTCAAGCTTAAGTATTCGTATGGCAGCGGGCGTACGGCACAGCGCCGGCTGCCTCATCCGACCGACGATGAGAACATCTTCGTGGCGGTTGCACTCGAACTGCTCGACAACATCTGGCAGGAAGGCATGCATGTTCGCTTAGCGGGCATCGGCATGAGCGACTTCGACCACCAAGGCGGCATCCAGACCGACCTGTTCTGCGAAGTCGACGACCGCGGAGCCCAATCAAGCGACCGTCGCGACCTCTCGGTCGCTATCGACGCCGTCCGAGACAAGTTCGGCGACACCGCCCTATCTTTCGGCCGCCAATCCCGCTTCAACGATTAACCGCCTTTAGGCAAAAAGAAAGCCGGGCAGGTGCGGAAAACCGCAACTGCCCGGCGAAATGCGCGAAGCTAGCTAAAAAGCCCCGTATCAAATGAGCTACTAGAGGAGATTGAGGGGGAGCTGGGGGGCGTCACCCCAGAGCTTTTCTAGGCGGTAGAAGTCGCGGGCTTCGGGAGTGAAGACGTGAACGACGACCGAGCCGTAGTCCATGAGCATCCAGGTCTTCTGCTCGCGGCCCTCGATGGAGAACGGATGCTCGCCGCAAGCCGCGGCGACCTTCTCCTCGATCTCGTCGACGATAGAATCGACCTGGCGGTTGTTGGTACCGGTGGCAAGCACAAAGTAGTCGCACACGTCGGAAAGCTCGGTCAGGTCGAGCACCTGCACGTCCTCGCCCTTCTTGTCGTAGGCGGCCTGCGCGGCGGCGCGGGCGACATCCTCGGCGGCGACACCGCTCGCGGACAGCGAGGCGGCGGTGCGGTCGGACGTGGCAACGAAACTCTTGTGCTCCACACCTTCAAGAATCTGCTCGTCAGTCATGGTCTCGTCGGCCATGGAATACCTCTTTCTAGACACACCCGAGCTAGCGCAGCTGGGCGTAATGGTTGTAAATCGTAATAGCCGTGGGATAAAGATAGCGCCCGGACTGGATCACATAGACCAGACCCTGCGCAAAACAGGAGAAGAACAACTCATCGAGCGAGGACTTCCCCACCATCTTGCGCAGCGCATGGGCATAGTCGCCGTGACGGTTGGGCTCGATGGCATCGGCCACAAAGACCACCATATCGAGCGGCGTCATGTCGCAGGCACCCACGGTGTGACGGTCGACAGCCTGGAAAACAGCAGACGATAGCTCGGGAAAAAGCTGCGGAAGCTCATAGGCGGCTACCGGGCCATGCAGCAGCGGTGTCGCGGCCGAAGGAGAGCCGGCAACCTTAATGCCGTAGTGCAACGCGCGGGCCACGAGCTCGTCGTCGGAGAGCACCTTATCCCAGTCGTGAATCAGGCCGGCGGCGGCGGCATCAAAGCGGTCAACGCCGTAGACCTCGGCCAAATGAAGCGCGGTCTCGGCAACACCCAGCGAATGCATGTAGCGCTTGCGCTTATCCTTCATACGCACATCAAGCAGCTCTTGAATGCGCTTAAGCAGCGCGCGCTCATCGCCTTCAAACTGATCCTCTACCGACAACGTAGACCCCCATCACTCAAAATCTTCTTGACCCAGACCGGTATACAGCCCGCGTTTGCGAATATAGCCGAGCACGGACTCGCTCGTAAGATAGCGCACGCTCATGCCACGGGCAACTCGCTTACGAATGTTCGTCGAGCTGATCGCCAACGCCGGAATCTGAATATAGCGCACGTCAAACGGCAGACCCGACTCTTTGATTCGCGCACGAGCCGTATCGATATCAAAGCCCGGTCGCGTCGCCGCAATAAACGTGGCAAGCTCGGCGATTCGGTCGGCATCATGCCAGGTCACAATATCGATGATCGCGTCGGCGCCCGTAATAAAGTAGAGCTTTACCTGAGGCGGGTAAAAGTCGCGAAGGGCATGAAGCGTATCGGCCGTATAGGTCACGCCCGGACGGTCGATCTCGAATCGGCTCGCCAAAAAGGCCGGATTCGCAGCAGTGGCGAGGACCGTCATGGCATAACGGTCCTCGGCAGGCGTCACCGGTTTGTCGAGCTTAAAGGCGGGAGAGCCGGCCGGCATAAAGAGCACGGCGTCCAAGTCGAGCGACTCGCGCGCCTGCTCGGCGGTAACCAAGTGCCCGTAGTGAATCGGGTCGAAGGTGCCACCCATGATGCCAAGCCGAAACTCCTGGCCATCCTTGATAGGCAGCTCAGGCAGACCAATTCCACCGCGCAGCGACATGACTTACTCGCCCTCCGGGGTCTCGACATCGTCCGCGACTGCTGCCGCATCGACAACCTCGACGCCCTCGTCCACAGCATCGGCTACGTCAAAGACCTCAACGGCAACGTCCTTGCCTTCGTCCTCAAGCTCCTCCTCGTACTCCGAGAAGTCCTCGGCGCCCTCAAAGTCAAAAGCGCGCTGGCAAATGCGGACCTCGTCGCCCGCACGGCAGCCGGCCTTCTCGAGTGCGTCGTCAACACCCATGCGTGCAAACTTGTGCTGCAGGTAGATGACAGCCTCCTCGTTTTCCCAGTCAGTCTGGATAACCATGCGCTCGATGGCGCGACCGACCACGCGGAAGGCATGGGGCTCTTCCTGAACAATACGAAACCGCTTCTCGCGCTGCAGGCGGCGGCGCTCCCACTCATCGTCGCGCAGATCAACCGGCTCATCGGAGACAGCCAACTCGGCGCGCAGCTTAGCCACCTGCTCGCCCACGGCAAGCATCAGCGTGTTGAGGCCGGCGCCCGTCACAGCGGACACGGCAAAGAACATATGTCCATCTTCGAGCGCGGCGCGTTTGAGGTCGGCAATCTTGTCAGCCGTGCCCGGGGCATCGCACTTGTTGGCGACAACGATCTGCGGGCGCTCCGAGAGCTCTGCGCCATACCGCTCGAGCTCACGGTTAATAATGCGATAGTCCTCGACCGGATCGCGATCCTGGAACCCGCCCGTCATGTCAACGACATGCATGATGAGTGCCGTGCGCTCGATGTGGCGCAGGAACTGATGGCCCAGGCCACGGCCCTCACTCGCACCCTCGATAAGGCCGGGGACGTCGGCAACGACATAGGAGTACTCGCCGGCACGCACCATACCCAGGTTGGGCACGAGCGTGGTAAACGGATAGTCGGCGATCTTGGGTCGGGCGGCACTCATGCGCGCGATAAGCGAGGATTTGCCAACCGAGGGGAACCCCACGAGCGCGGCATCGGCCATGAGCTTCATCTCGAGCTCAATCCAGTGCTCCTCGGCCGGCTCGCCCAGCTGGGCGAACGCGGGCGCGCGGCGCACCGACGTAACAAAGTGCGTATTGCCCAGACCGCCGGCGCCACCAGGGGCCACGACGACGCGCTCGCCGTCGTGTACCAAATCGGCAATCTCGAACATCGGGGTCTGCGTCTCGGGATCGAGCTCGCGTACCACGGTGCCCATGGGAACCTTCAAGATAAGGTCCTCGCCGCTCTTTCCGTTGCGGCGGGCGCCCTGGCCGTGCGTTCCGCGCTCGGCACGAAAATGATGCTTAAAGCGGTAATCGATCAGCGAAGACAGCTGAGCATCGGCCTGGATGACGACATTGCCGCCACGACCGCCGTCGCCGCCATCGGGGCCGCCCTTGGGAACAAATGCCTCGCGCCTAAACGACATGCATCCGGCTCCGCCGTCGCCGCCGCACACGTTAATGCGGCTGATATCGGTGAACTGTGACAACAGAATCGCCTCCTACAAAAAGAGGGAGACCCTTGAATCCTAAAACTCAAGTGCCTCCCACATATGTGCTCTATGAAGGGTGAATTACGCGTTCGCGAGCGGGCGTACGCTGACCCTGTGCTTGGTACCCTTGTGGAACTCAACGGTACCGTCGACCAGCGCGAACAGCGTGTCGTCCTTGCCACGGCCAACGTTCTCACCCGGGTGGATGTGCGTGCCGTGCTGACGGACGAGAATCGTGCCCGTGGTTACCGTCTGGCCGGCGAAGCGCTTCGTGCCAAGGCGCTGACCGCGGGAGTCACGGCCATTACGGGAGGAACCGAGTCCTTTTTTGTGTGCCATTGTGTATACCTACTCTTTCGTTACGAGTGTAATCTACTCGGCGACGGGAGCCTCGGCAACAGCCTCGGCCTCTGCCTTGACAGCCTTCTTGGCGCGGGACGTAGCCTGGACCTTCACGATCTTCAGCTTGGTGAGCTGCTGACGGTGACCCTTCAGACGACGATAGCGCTTGCGCTTGTGGAACTTGAAGACCAGCTGCTTCTCGCCCTTGAACTGCTCAACGATCTGAGCGGTAACCTTGGCCTTGGCCAGCTTGTCGGGATCGGTGACGATCTTCTTACCATCGTTGAGGAAGATGACCGGCAGGGTGACCTTGTCGCCCTCATTGCCCTCGATCTTCTCGACGGTGATGACATCGTCGGTGGCGACCTTGTACTGCTTGCCGCCCGTGTTAACGATTGCGTACATGTTTACTTGCCCTTCATGCATCAGTTAGTGCAACAGTCGAATATAGTAGCAGGCGAAAATACCCCCGTCAACGAGTATGTGGAGCAAATCCACAAGTTCGCACAGGTATGGGGCTGACGAGTCGGCCCTCGTCGTCCTCGCATGCTTGATTCTGACGCTCGACATCGTAGGAGCAGATGGTCACGAGGTCTTGCATACCGGTGGAAACAATAGGTGCATCCACGCCCGGGGTCAAGCCCTGCAACAAAACATCAGCAGCAGAAAGCAAAATTTCCGGACGCATGGAGCCCTCGTTGTCGGCATGGGTGTCGAGCATGAGCACCAAATGGTCCGGGCGCTCCCCCGCCGTGAGCTCATAGCCCACGAGCGTGTGATCCAAATCCAAGCGCTTGCTCTTTTTGCCGCGCGCGTAGTCGATGCCATGGTCCGCGCGCAGCGTGTCGATCGCACGACGCACCTCGTCGGCGCTTACGGGCGCCTCGGGATCCAAGTGCAGGTCGATGCGATACGACAGACGCGTGAGTTGCGCCGTCAACGCCGGCGTGCGCACGTCGATATACGCCGCCTCGATGGGCGCCAGATCGGCCGGAGACGCCGCAGCCAGGCGCCCAAACGCCTCGTCGAGCGCCACGAACTCGGTCATAAACAGGTCATACCACTCGCAGATCGACGACGTACCCACCGGTAGCGCCGAAGAGAAGCCCACTCGCATGTGCGGAGAGAAGCCCTGCGTGACGGCATAGGGAAGTCCCGCACGGCGCACGATGCGCTCAATGGTATGGATTACTTCGAGATGGCCCAGGTACTTAAGGCGATCGCGCTTGCCATAGCGAACACGAAGTCTAAAGAGCGTGGGGTTGTCGGTCAGGCGCTCACTCATGCGCGATCACCCATCAATACATTCTTGGCGTGGAGCGTGGGGCAGATTCCGCAGCCGGTGCACGACGTGCGAGTGCAGTCGGGAGTCGTGACACCCTCGAGCGAGCGACGGTACTCGCGCTCGAGGAAGCCGCGCGTGCAGCCGGGGCTCACATGCTCCCACGGCAGACGCCAGTCCAACTCGTAGGGCAGGTGCACAAGCTCATTGAGGTCGATGCCGTTTTTGGCAGCAGCCTCCTTCCAGTTATCGAGCGAGAAATGCTCTACCCAGGCGTCAAAGCGAGACCCCGAGCGCCAAGCATCGATGATGACGGGCGTCATGTCACGACCGGCGCGGGAGAGCGCGGCCTCGATGAGCGAGGTCTCGGCATCGTGGTAATGCACGCGGACGGCACGGTTGCGAACGCTCGTGATAAGCAGCTTCTGGCGACGCTTGACGTCGTCGTAGTCGAGCTGCGGGCACCACTGGAACGGCGTGGCAGCCTTGGGGATAAACACCGAAACCGAGATGGACACCGAGATCGAGCCGCGACGAGCCTTGGGCACCACAGAACGACCGAGCTCCAGCACGTGATCGGCCAGATTGGCGATGGCCACGATGTCCTCGTCGCGCTCGCCGGGAAGGCCCATCATAAAGTAGAGCTTCATGCGGTTCCAGCCGGCCTCGAAGGCCGCCTTGGCCGCACGGTCCAGGTCCTCCTCGGTCACGTTCTTGTTAATGATGTCGCGCATGCGCTGGCTGCCGGCCTCGGGTGCGAACGTCAGGCCGCCCTTCTTTTCGCCGGCGACCGACTCGGCCATATCCACGCCAAACGAATCCAGGCGCTGCGACGGAATAGACACGCGAATACCCGTATCCTCCAGGCGACGGTTGAGCCTGCCGAGCACGTCGCGAATGCAGGAGTGGTCGGTCGTGGAGAGCGAGGTCAGCGACACCTCGTCATAGCCGGTCTTTTCCAGACCCTGAATCACCGACGAGACGATCTGGTCGGCCGAGCGCTCGCGCACCGGGCGATACGTCATGCCGGCCTGGCAAAAACGACAGCCGCGAGCGCAGCCACGCAGGATCTCGATAGACAGGCGGTCGTGGACCAGCTGCGCATAGGGTACACACGACTGCGACAGCGGATTCGTGGCGCCGAAATCCTCGACGACGCGCTTGTAGACCACGACCGGAGCATCCTTGCCCTCACGCGGCACGGTGTAGCCATGCGGCGAGCAGGGCTCATCGTGACGAACCTCATAGAGCGACGGCACGTAGTTGCCGGCAATGGATGCAAGCTGCTCAACAATCTGCGCGCGCGGGACTCCTTCGTCGCGCAGGCGGCGATGCAGCTGGCAGGTCTCGAGCAGCGATTCCTCGCCCTCGCCGATGAGGATGGCATCGAAGAAGGCCGCGTACGGCTCGGGGTTGTACACCGAGGGGCCGCCGGCGATGATGATGGGGTCGTCTTCACCTCGGTCGGCCGCTAACAGCGGAATGCCAGCGAGGTCGAGTGCCTCAAGGAAGTTCGTCACCGCCATCTCGTGCGGCACATGCAGGCCGACGATATCAAACGAAGCGACCGGCGCTGCACCCTCGAGCGAGAGCAGCGGAATGCCTGCCTCGCGCATAGCGTCACCCATATCGGGCCACGGCACATAGCCACGCTCGCAGGAGATGCCCTCGGCCTGGTTAAGGATGTTGTAGAGGATGGCGATACCCTGGTTGGGCAGACCAACCTCGTACACATCCGGGTAGATCAGGCAGCAACGGTAGTCGGCATCGGCCTTGGAAAGCGTGCCCCACTCGTGATCGATATAGCGACTCGGTTTTTCGACCTTGGCGAGCAACGGCTCAATTAAATGAAAACAATCTTGGTACGGAACGCGCAACGGAAAACCCCTAAGCAGCGAGATCTGATGCGTCCTGATAGGACGCCATAGGACGGGTAGCGCCCGCGACCGTGGTCACCAGATCGCGAACGCGGGAGAACGTGGCAGTAACCACCTCGTTGGCACGGCTGTAGTCGACATCGCGTTCGTAGAGCGAAACGAGCGCACGGCCCATGCCATAGGTGCCCGCGGCAGCAGTGAGCGCCTTGACGGCAAACCCAATATGCGGCGTCTGCTTGACGAGCGCGCGGGTGACCGCGCGGATCACAAGACCGCCGACAAGCACGCCCGCGACCTCGTAGCCGCGCTCAGGCTTAATGCCGCGTCCAAAGACGGCAGCGAGCTCAAAGAGCATGCCCACCTGCGCCAGCGCCATAACGGGATAATCGGCGCCCGGCAAAAACACCAGCGCACCGGTCGCCATATTAGTGAGCGCGCACGAGGTGATGATACGATTGGCCGCCGCGATGCGCATGAAGGCAAAGTTCGCCGCAAAAGCCGTTTCCTTTTCGGTGCGATCGAGAATCCAGCGGGCAAGCGTCTCGAGCAGATACGTCTTATCGGTTGCCGCCACCACGCCGAGCATGGGCGTGGACTCCTCGATAAACGGCACCTCCACAGCTGACTCGGCAAGCACGCACACGGGCGCGCCGGCGATCACGAGCTCCTGCACGGCACTCTCCAAGCGGTCGGAACCGCACGAGAGCACCAGTACCACATCGGTATCGGTCTTTGGAGCAATTCGCTCCTCCCCCAGACGCTCGACGCGCACAATGCCCGAGGTCGTCTGCGGCACAAAGGCGTCACGCACCGTCTCGGCCAGAAAGCGCGAGGCGGACGAATCCAAATAGACCGAGACGCGCACCGGCGTATCGGAATCCTTCTTAACGGACGCGCCCATCTTAAAAGCGCGGGTCAGCTTATCTACGGGAATTTTCATAGCAAACCCCTCCAGCGGTTACGCGGCGCCCGAACGATGCCGCCATATGGATTGTACGATACCCACCGTCAGCAGCTGAATCATCATCGAAGACGAACCGAAGCTAATAAACGGTAGCGGAATACCGGTAATCGGCATCATGCCAATGCACATGCCGATGTTTTCGAAGGTCTGGAACGCCCACATGCCAACGATGCCCACACACGATAGGCGCAAGAACAGCGACTCACACTTAAAGGCGACGCGAATCGTCGAAAAGATCAGCAGCACGTAGAGGCATAGGAGCAAAAAGGAACCGCAAAAGCCAAAGGTCTCGGACAGGAAGGCGAAGACGAAGTCAGTGTGGAACTCGGGCAGAAAGCCGCCGGCCGACTGCGTCGCATGGCCCAAACCCTTACCAAAGAAGCCGCCCGAGCCAACGGCGATAAGCGACTGCTGCAGGTTGTAGGCATCGTCCGAATCGGCATTATCGGGGTCGATAAAGACCGTCAGGCGGTTCATCTGATACTGCTTGATGAGCACATCGTGGCCGAGCAACGAATCAAAGACCGAATCGAGCGCCAGGACGAGGGCCACCAGGCCCACAAGCAGGGCCAGGGTCGACAGCACCCATTCGCGGCGCGCACCGCTCATGCAGATGACGATGGCGCCCGAGACCAGCACGACCAGGCCCGAGCCCAGGTCGCCCATGGCAACGACGGCCAAAAACGGGATGGACAGCATGCCGCAGAGCTTGACGTAGTCGCGAACGGTATCGATGCGGCCGTTATACTGCGAGCCAAGCGTGGCGATAAAGAAGATGGTTATTAGCTTGGCAAGATC